>NZ_JBEZLR010000056.1:0-63117 GCF_040652275.1 Streptomyces sp. NPDC048275 | reverse complement strand
GCGGCCGACGGCCTCCTCGTTGCCGTACGAGGCGGCGGTGTCGAGCAGTCGGTAGCCGGCGGCGAGGGCGTCGGTGACGGCCCGCTCGGTCTCCTGACCGGCGGCGCCGGTTCTGGACCGGGGATCGATCGAGCACAGGCTCATCACGATGCGCAAGTCGGTCGGGCAACTCGACTCCCTCGGACCGGTGGGCCGTGCGCGCCTGGAGAGCGATCCGGAGGCCGGGCTCGTCGTCGAGCGGATCCTGGCGCTCCTGACCGACCTGGCCGTCGCGATCAACAAACACATCTCCGCGGCGGTACTGGGTGAAGAGCCCCAGACGCCCGCCTCCTCGTTCAGTGCGGCAGAGAAGGCCGGGATGATCGACGCGGAGCTGGCGACCGCCCTCGCGCCGCCGGACGGCCCGCACAACGTCCTGGTGCAGCTGTACCTGGACACCGAACCCGAGGAGGTCACCGCGGTAGTATCCGCCGCGCGCTCCGGATACCGGGAGTACGTGCGGCAGGTGGCCGACTGGATCACGGACCACCCCTCGGAGGGCTGAGCTCCTTCGGCGGGGGAGACGGGATGGGCCCGGCTTGCTCATGTCCCGTTCGTGGGTTCGGCGGCCAGTGCGCAGGTCGGCAACCATGGCACCCGTGTACCGCCGGCAGACCATACGGGTTGGATCGGACGAGGAAACAGGCTGGGCTGCAGCCGGAGATGAGGCCCGACAACACCGGCCAGGCGTCAGGTCAGCCCGATCGGTTGGTCGCCCATGTAGCCGGCGAGTGTCCTTGCCGGATTCGGTTCAGTGACACATGCCGCAGGGCCTCGGCATGATCAGCGACACACGACATCCGCGTCGGCCCTCACCGCGGCCGCTGGAACGAGCTCTCCGCTGGTCAGCAGCCCGCCAACGCTGGTCTACAGATGCCCGTCCTCGGCGCTTCTCACATCAGCGATGCGCTACTGGTGGTGCCGGCGCCATCGGCCAGGTCTACGGCCGGCCGCTGGCCGAGGCCGGCGCCTCCGTCGTCCTCGCGGACCTCAACGGCGAAGGCGCCGAGCAGGCCGCCGAGACCCTGGCCTCCGACGGTCTGCACGCGCTCGGCGTGCAGGTCGACATCACCGACCGTGCACTAATGGCGTCGCTCACCGGTCCGGACCGCACAGATGCGCTCGTCCCGGCCCTCGAGTGACACGAAGGCCCTACTCGGCTGCGAGCGAGTAGCCGTACTTGGGCGCCATACGGGCCAAGAGCTCAAGGTTGAGGGGCTTCGGCGGGGCGAGCACACCGCGGGTTCCGGGCTCGCCGACGTCCGTGAACAGGCCGTCCATGCCGCCAGGAGCGTAGAGCGCCAGCATACGAGCGGGCTTGCCGCTGCGGTTCACGAAGTTGTGACGGGTGTTCTTCGGTACGTAGACCAAGCCGCCCGGCTGCAGCACGTGCTCCTCGCCCCCGACCACGATGACGATTTCGCCCTCAAGGACGAAGAACGTCTCGGACTCGTTGTGGTGGAGGTGCGAAGGAGTCCCCGCCCCGTCCGGAATCACGCAATCCACCAGTGAGAACTCGCCGTTGCTCTGTGCCTTCGACAGCAGGGTGGTGTAAGTCTGGCCGTCCAGGAAGACGGCGGTCCCGCCGTCCGCCGGAACGTGAACCGGCTTGGCTTCATCCGACATGCTGATCCGTCTACTTTCTGTCGCGTTCGGGAGGAATGAGCTCGAAGGATGTGACAATGCGGCGACCGAGGACCGACACATGTCGACGCCGCCGGCTGAGTTTCGATCGCGCTTGATGATTCGGAAACCTTGACCCGTACTGGTGAGCAACCGGCATGAGCGCTGTCGTCGTCACGCGAGCGGACCCAGGCGCGGCGGATACCGTCATCATCCACACAGTGTCGAGACAGTGTCTCACCGTTGGTCACGGCTCGCTGAAGAGATTGTGTCCGAACACCTTTTGAGTGTTATGTCGACTTCCTCGACCCCTCCCATGATCACAACACACTACAGGTCCACGAACACACTCTTTGTCTTCTCGGCGCGAACTTCTTCCGTCACGGCTCGAATCGCACTGGACCTGTCGCGGGGCACTGTCACGTTGGTTGACCGAGTGAGATGATCTTCGGGTTGATCAGGCTGGGAGGGGGCGTCCGTGGGCAGTGCGCCGTCGTACAGGGGTCATCGGAATCCGGTCGAGGTGATCTCTCACTGCGTGTGGCTGTACTTCCGCTTCCCCCCTCAGCTTCCGCGAGGTGGAGGAGCTCATGCTCGAGCGCGGTGTGGTCGTCTCCTACGGGACGGTCCGCTGATGGTGCGCCAAGTTCGGCCAGGCCTACGCGAACGGACTGCGCCACTGCCGGCCCCATTGGCCATGTGGCCCATCAGGCGGCGGATCTCCGGGACACTCAGGGGTGCGAGCTCTTGTTCGTCGTCTACTCTGCCCCTTTTTGTGACTTCTGCGGCTCGAGTGGCGGTCAGGTAGGCGAGTGCGGCCATCGACAAGGAGATGTGCCGGTACCAGGCCCGATAAAGCCGGACCTGGTAGTGGTCCAGGCCGCAACGCCTTCCACGGCGACTGGAACTACTCACTGGCTCCTGTCTCACCTCGAACGCTAGGGGTGCTGGCAGCCGGTCGCCGGATCGACCCGGACCTGACCATGATGCTCATCAATCCGGCCCTGACCGGCATGCCACGGACCGACTTCGAACACCTGGTGGCGATCTCGGAACCATACTGGGAAGCCATGGCCGAGGCGGCATTCCAGGCGTTGCGGCATGGCGTCCCCATCACGGAGTTCCGGATGGCGCAGCCGAGTCGACCATCCGCTGCACACCGCCATGGCCTTGCCTGACGCAGAGGGGGAGCGTGTGCTGACCGCGGGCGAATTCGTGTCAGCGTTCGAGGACGAGGGCGAGGCCCTGGCCCACACCGATGCAGAGGGTTGCGATGCCGGTGCCGGAGCCGCGGCGGGCGAGTTGGTGGGCGAAAGGTCGGTGATGATCCGGTTCACGCAACGCTTCCCGGTCAGCGGCAGCCGCACTCGGTGAGGATCTTCGGCGAGCCGTCCTTGGCGGTGTGAGTCATCACGACGATGACCGTGCGGGCGCCGTGCACCAGGTCCATCGCCCCGCCGATTCCCGTGATCATCTTCCCGGGGATCACCCAGTTCGCCAGGTCCCCTTGCTCGGAGACCTGCATCGCACCCAGCACCGCCACGTCGATGTGGCCGCCGCGGATCATTGCGAACGACAGCGCCGAGTCGAAGAAGGAGGCGCCGGGCAGCACCGTGACGGTCTCCTTGCCCGCGTTGATCAGGTCGGGGTCGACCTGCTCCTCGGTGGGATAGGGGCCGGTGCCAAGGATCCCGTTCTCCGACTCCAGGACCACTTCCACGCCCTCGGGCAGATGGTTGGGGGATCAGTGTCGGCAGCCCGATGCCGAGATTGACGTACTGGCCGTCCTCCAGCTCACGCGCGGCGCGGGCGGCGATCTCCTCACGACTCCAGGCCATGAGCTGCTCACCGTCCGCTGCTCGATCTCCTTGTCCGCGGCCTGCTCCGGGGTCAGCGCGACCACCCGCTGCACGAAGATGCCCGGCAGGTGCACGGCGTCCGGGTCTATCCCGCCGGGCTCGACCAGCTCCTCCACCTCGGCGATCGTGACCCGCCCGGCCATCGCCGCCAGCGGGTTGAAGTTGCGGGTCACTTGTTGAACAAATTCCCGTCCCGGTCGCCCTTCGCCGCCCGCATCAGCGCGAAGTCGGTGCGGATGCCCCGTTCCCGCACATACTCGGTGCCGTCGAACTCCCGCACCTCCTTCGGCGGCGACGCCAAAGCCACCCCGTCGGAGCCGTCGTAGCGCCACGGCAGCCCGCCCTCGGCGACCTGCGTCCCGACGCCCGCGGGCGTGTAGGAGGCCGGGATGCCGGCCCCGCCCGCCCGCCCGCGGCCGCTCGGCCAGTGTGCCCTGCGGGATCAGCTCGACTTCCAGCTCCCCGGCCAGATACTGCCGCGCGAACTCCTTGTTCGCCCCTATGTACGAGCCCGTCACTCGCCCGATCCGGTCCGCCGCCAGCAGCACCGCCAGACCCGACTGCATCGCCCCGCAGTTGTTCGAGACGACCGACAGGTCGCCGACGCCCCGCTCGAACAGTGCCCGGATCAATACGTTCGGCACACCGCTCAACCCGAATCCGCCCATCGCCAACGACGCGCCGTCCGGCACATCCGCCACCGCCTCGAGGGCGGTGGCGACCACTTTGCCCCTCTTTTTCTCCGCCTCTCGCGCATGCGGGCCCATCGGCATTACAGGGGCGGTCCGCCGCAGGAATTTCGGTCCAATGCCCATCCCGCCCGACTGAGACCTGCTTCCACGGTCCAAGGCCTTGGCATCCCCCGGCATCCCACAGATGAGTGATATCGGTCGAGATTCCCAGGTCACGGTGTCGGTGCCGGTCGTACGAACTAGGTATTTCCACGGCGATCGTCGTCATCACCCACGGATTCCGTTGACGCGCATCAGCCGAGTGTCGACGCTTTCTTCCATAAACAGAGGAGCGGTGGGACTGAGGAAATTCTATGAAGACATTCGTACATCGGGGACAGATCACCAAGGTGGTCTTCGGCAGCGGTACGCGCAGCCGGATCCCTGAAGAGGCCGATGCTCTCGGATGCCGTCGGGTGCTCATCCTGTGCACCCCTGGTCAAGTGGACCAGGCAGCGGAGATGCGCGACCCGCTCGGTGCCGCAGCAGTGGGAACATTCGCCGAAGCGGCCGCCCATACCCCTGTCGAGGTCACGGAGAAGGCGGTCGCGTACGCCGGAACCGTGGAAGCGGACTCCGTGCTCGCCATCGGCGGTGGATCGACCATCGGCCTCGGCAAGGCGATCGCCGTGCGGACCGGTCTTCGGCAGCTGGCGCTGCCCACCACCTATGCCGGCTCGGAGATGACCCCGATCCTCGGAGAGACCGAAGGCCGCAGGAAGACGACCCGACGGCTGCCGGAAGCGCTGCTCAACACGGTGGTGTACGACGTCGACCTGACGCTCACGCTTCCCGTGGCGGTATCGGTGGTCAGCGGCATCAACGCGATGGCGCACGCCGTGGAGTCCCTCTACGCGCAGGACCGGGACCCCGTCGCCTTCCTGATGGCCGGTGAAGCCCTCGATGCCCTCACGCGATCCCTTCCGGTGGTCGCGCGGCGTCCGGACGACGGCGAGGCGCGGGCGGATGCGTTGTACGGGGCGTGGCTGGCGGGCACATGCCTCGGCACGGTGGGCATGGCCCTGCATCACAAGGTGTGCCACGTGCTGGGCGGCACATTCGGGCTTCCGCACGCCGAAACCCACGCGGTCGTCCTGCCGCACGTGGTCGCCTACAACGGGCCGGCGGCCCCCGAGGCCATGGCCCGCATCGCGCAGGCGCTGCCGGGGGACGACGCCGCGGGCGGTCTCTTCGACTTCGCCGGGCAGCTCGGAGCCCCCAGCGCACTGCGGGACCTCGGCATGCCGGAATCGGGGATCGAGCAGGCGGCCGAACTCATCGTGCGGGACGGCTACTGGAATCCGCGACCCGTGGATCGGACCGCTGTCCACACCCTTCTGACCCGCGCCTGGGCCGGGGAGGCGCCGTGACGTCACCCGGCGACCAATTACCCACCATCCACATCCGTCATCAAATAATCGAACACCACAGGAGCGCGCCATGCGTGATCTGACCAGTGAGACCATCACCGAGGCTGTGATCTCGACCATGCGGGACACCAAGGACGCCCGCGTCGCGGAGATCCTGGAATCGCTGGTGCGGCACGTCCACGCCTTCGTCCGTGAGGTGGACCTGACGGAGGAGGAGTGGGCCCGGGGCATCGACTTCCTGACCCGCACCGGGCAGAAGTGCACGGCGACGCGCCAGGAGTTCATCCTGCTGTCCGACGTACTGGGCGTCACCATGCTGGTCGACGCCCTGGGCAATCAGCGCCCCGCCGAAGCCACGCAGAACAGCGTCCTCGGCCCCTTCTTCAGGGACGACAGGCCGCAGCAGGCCGACGGCGCCGACATCTCCGGAGGTCTGCCCGGCACCCCGCTGTTCTTCGAGGGACGGGTCGTGAACCGTGAGGGAGCGCCGGTGTCCGGCGCCGCGGTGGACGTCTGGCACAGCGACGCGGACGGCCACTACGACGTGGACGTGCCCGGCCTGGAAGACGACTCGGCCATGCGCGCGCTGTTCCGGACCGATGAGAAGGGACACTTCAGTTTCCGTTCCATTCGCCCGGCCAGCTACCCGATCCCCGGTGACGGCCCGGTCGGCGAACTCATGAGCGCGACCGGCAGGTCGCTCATGCGTCCCGCCCATGTGCACCTGCTGGTCGAGGCTCCGGGATTCCAGCGCGTGACCACCATGCTCTTCCCTTCGGACGACCTGTACCTGGACGCGGACCCGGTGTTCGGGGTCAAGGAGTCGCTGGTCGAGTCCTTTGAGACGTACGAGGCTGACGCCGGGCCCTGCCGCGAGTTGACCGACGAGCCGTACACCCTGCTGCGGCGCGCCTTCGTCCTCGAACCCCTTCCCGTGGACTGATCGCCACTGCCGAAGCACAACCGTCGAGGGGCGGTCATTCATGAGGAGCAGCGATCCGGGTGAAACGGGTGGTGTCCTGCCCCGGTTGCCCAGCCATGTCATACCCCGACCGAGGCTGGTCGGCAGAATCCATCAGTTGTTGGACCAGTACCCGGTACTCGTCATGGCGGCTTCGGCAGGTTCGGGCAAGACGACCGCCGCGGTCCAGGCCGCTCAGGAACTGGTCGGCCCTGTCGCCTGGGTATCGCTCGCCGGGATGCCCGTCGGCGCCGGAATCACCGGCGCCGACGGGCCGGCGCTGACGCGCCTCCTCGAGGCAGCCCTCGCGCTCCATGTGCCGGCCGCGGCGACCGCACTGACCGGCGCACTGGCGCGAGGGCTTCCGGCGTCGGAGGTCGGCGCCCTGCTCGCCAGGATGCTCGCCGGCACGGAACTGGTGCTGGTGCTCGACAGCGTGGAGACGATCGGTGGGGGCGCAGGTGCGGAGGAGTTGCTCGCCGCACTGGTCGGGAATCTGCCGGAAGGGCCGCGGCTGGTACTGATCTCCCGAGTGGATCTGCCCCAAGGCCTGGGAGGTCTCGGCGATGTCCATCGCGTCGCCTTCCTCGAGGACGGGGACCTGGCCTTCGACCTGGCCGAGGCCGCCACGGCCCTGCGGAGCATCGGCCGAAGCGACGACCCGTGCCAACGGGTCGATGCGATGCGCGGTTGGGTCACCGGCGTCCTGTACGACTGGTGGGGCGCCGACCCCTCCGCCTCCGCCATACAGCACGATCGCCTCGCGGCCGAACTGCTGGCCCAGCTCACGCCCGTGGAGGCGGCGCTGCTCGTCCGCACGAGCCTGCTCGACGACGGTGTGACGGCCGAGCAGGCGAACGCCCTCGGACTGGCATCGCCGGACCGGACGATGGCCGCTCTCCGTGGCCGACGACTGCCACTCACCTGGTCCCCCGACGGCAGCCGTATGGTCGCCCTGCCGCGGTTCCGCCACTGTCTCCGACGCGAGATCGGACGCCTGGACGAGAACACCCTGCGTGCGTTGCGTGGGGCGTACGCCTCTTTGCTCCAGGGCAAGGGGCGCCACGAGGACGCCGTGGCCGAGCTGCTCATGAGCGGCGACACCGACACCGCACGACACGCCGCTGAACGAGCCCTGCCCGATGTACTGGGCCGACTCGACCTGGCGACCGCCGAGAGCTGGCTCGACCGCATGCGCCCGGCGCCCGACCCGCTTCCACCGTGCCTGGCCGCAGCGGGGCTCCGCGTCGCCTTCGGGCTCGAACAGTGCTGGCGGGGCGTGCAGTTGGCCGACACCCACGGTCGGGCGTGGTGGAGCGGGCTCGCCGAACGACCGGGCGGTGCGGAGGACTTGGCCCTGCTGGTGTGGTGCCTGTGGCACGTGGGGAGGATCGACGGAGCGCGCGAGATCCTGCGCGTCATGCCTCCCGGGCATCCTCGAGACGTCGCCGCGGCTGTTCTGGCGCTGGCGGACAACAGCACACCCCAGCTCGCCCCCGACCTTCTCGACCGCGTTGCGGGACCCCTTGAGGCCATGGTGATGCGCATCGCCTACATGGCCGGGCAACTGCGCCAACTGCAGGACGGCTCGTCCGGCGCTTGGCGGAGAGCGGCGGGCGCGCCATGGACGGTCGCCGCACTCCGCGCCGAGGGACGTATCTCCCAGGCGGAGGAGGCGTACGCAGCGGTCGGAGACGGACCGCGGCCCGTCTGGCTGGCCGCGATCGAGGCCGCGGAGCTGATGGCGGATCTCGGACGCCGGGACGAGGCGTGGGCCGCACTGCTGGCCGGGCGGGACCGGATCGCCTCGACGGGTTCCCGTGTGTACGAGATCCTCAGCCTGCTCCTCGAGGCAAAGCTGGCCCTGCGCCTGGATCGCGACCTGCCGCGGGCGGCTCGGGCGCTCGCCGAGGCGGAGCGCAGAGGGTGCGCGCGCTACGGGTTCACCGCGGAACTGGCCGGCACCTGGCGAGGCCTGGAGCTGCTGCTGGCCGGCCGCGACCACGACGCCGTGCCTCACCTCACCACCGCGGTCTCCGCAATGCGCACCGGCGGTAGACGTCTGGAACTTCCCACAGCGGCCGTCTACTTGAGCGAGGCGTTGTGGCGCACCGGCGATGAGGACGGCGCGGATGCCGCTGCCGACCTGGCGCTGGAGGTCGCGACGGCCCAGGGCCCCCGCAATCTGCTGTTGCAGGCTCTGGAGGACGTGCCCTCCGTCGCCGTGCACCGGGCCGACGCGGAACCCACGCACACCTCACGCTGGCACGAGCTCGTGTCCGCACTCTCGACCGCGAGACCGGTGACCGGGTGCGCCGTACCCCGACTGACGCTCGAGGACCTCGGCCCGATGCGGCTGGTCGCCGACGGGCGGCAGGTCCACCCGCGGTTGGCCAAGAGCGTCGAGTTGCTCGCCTACCTGCTGTCCCGGCCCGCGGCGAGCGCCAGGCGTCAGGCCGTAGTAGAGGCGCTGTTCCCTGGACGGAGCGACGCCACGGGGCGCAGCTACCTGCGGCAGGCCGTCTACCGGCTGCGCGAGGTGCTGCCCGACGGGCTGTCGCTCCTTCAGGACGGTGACGTATACACACTGACACCGGCGTCCTCGGTCGTGAGCGCTTCTGGGACCCTCCAGCGACTGCTGGCGGAAGCCGCACGGCAGGACGGCGAGCACCGGTGGAACACGCTCCAGTGCGCCCTGGCCATCGCCGAACGGGGCGCCTACTTCGACTCCCTCTCGACGCCCTGGCTCGACACCAGGCGCGCCGAACTCGACGCCGCCCTCCTGCAGGCCCGCCTGGACGCGGCGACCGTGGCGCTGCGCCTCGGCCGTGTCGGGGAGGCCCGCCGGCTCGCGCGTGTCGTGCTGGACAGCGATCCCTACCGGGAACAGGCCTGGCGGCTCGCCCTGTGCGCCGCGGAGGCGGTCGGCTCGGACGACGAACTGCTCGACCTGTACCGAGGCTATCTGCGCGTCATGAAGGAGCTCGGAATGCCGCCGTCCGCGGACCTGAGACGCCTGGTCGACCGACTGCGCCGGTGAGCCGGCAGTCCGGGTGAATGCCCGGTGGCGTCCGGCCCAAGACTCGATTTCTCCGGCATTAACAGCGGGTGTTGCACGCTTCATATCAGCCGCCGGGGCCCGCAGCCCCTCTGTCACGGAGGTCCTCCGATGATCGAAACCCTTGACACGACAGTCGATTTCCGAGCCACGATGGGCCGGCTCGCCACGGGTGTCAACGTGATCACCACATGCACTGGATCCACTCCCATCGGCATGACCGCGAGCGCCGTGTGCACCCTGTCCCTGGAACCGCTCCAGTTGATCGTGTGCATCGCCAACCACCTGTACACAAGGACCGCGATCGCGGAGCACGGCCGTTTCGCCGTGAACGTCCTCGGTGAGGACAGCGAGCCCCTGGCGCGGAATTTCGCCGCTTCCAAGCCGGACAAGTTCGTGGGCGTCGAGACCATAGACGGTCATGGTGTGCCGGTGCTGAAGGACGCCATCGCGGCTGTCGTGTGCGACGTCGCCGAGGCGCTCCCCGGCGGCGATCACACCATCTTCGTGGGTGACGTCCGCCATTTCGAACACAAGGTGGACAGCCGGCCGCTGCTCTATTTCGCGGGAGCTTTCCGAGCGCTCGGGGTTCCGGACTAGGGCCTGTCCGGCGGATCATGCCGCGGACGCGGGGCTTGGCACGCCCATCTGCGGCGTTGTCGTCGGTTGTCGACGCTCCGCGTCGACGCCCTCCTCCGCCTTGCAGCTGCACGCGCCAAGCCCCGCTCACCGGCACCTACGAGGTGCCGGTGCTTCCCTGCAACCTGATCCGCCGGACAGGCCCTAGTCCTGGCGGCGGCGGTACGAACGAGACCGCCGTGGGGCCCGTGACCGGCCCCCACCGCCCCCGATGTCCGGTCCTCGCAAGGCGAGCCATGGGCATCGGGGGCTCCGCTCGTCCCGACGACCCCACGGAAGGTGCCATGACCAGCTCCGTGCCGACCTTCAAGCTGCAGCCTCCGGCCCAGCCACCGCATCTCCTGACCCGTCCGCGTCTGCTGCGTCGGCTCGACGCGGCGACCGAGCCCGTGGTGGTTGTTTCCGCGCCGGCCGGTGCCGGGAAAACGGTGCTCCTGACGGAGTGGTCGCGAGGCCTGGCGGCTCGCGGAGAGTGCGCCTGGCTCAGCCTGGACGCGTACGACAACGCCCCTGGCCGACTCTGGGCCGGCATCCTGCGGGCGTTGCACCACGTACGACCGAAACTGCCCGTCCGCCTCGACAGCGACGAGTGGACGCTCGATGCATGGCTCGAGGAGATCCTGCCGAGCCTTTTGACCGGACTGGAGGGAGGCGGACCGCTCACGCTGATCCTCGACGGACTGGAATCCATCACGGACGTCGACGCGGTCCGCAGCCTGGCGGACTTCCTGACAAGGCTTCCCGAGCGCTTCCGCATCATCCTGTCCACCCGGCACATTCCCGGCCGGCCCCTTCCGGCCCTGCGCGCCCGGGGGCTGATCACCGATCTCGACCAGCACGACCTGGCCTTCACCCCTGAGGAAGCACAGGCAGTGCTCACCGATCTGCTCGGGTCCGCTCCGACCGCGGACACCGCGAGCACGCTGTACGAGGCCACCGAGGGATGGGCGGCGGGGCTGTGCATCATGGGGCGCACCCTCGCCCGCTCGGCGAACGAGGCCGACACCGAAGGGCACTTGGCCCACGGCAGGCAAGCGGTCACCGAGTATCTCGCCACCGAGGTGCTCTACCGGCTCACCACCGAACAGCGCGAGTTCCTGCTACGGACCAGCGTGCTGGACGAGCTGAGCGCCGGGCCGAGCCAGGCCCTCGCCGGGGAACGGGCGGGCGTACTGCTGCGCGAGCTCGCACGGACCGTGCAGCTGCTCGTGCCCGTCGCCGCCGATCTGTCGGCGTACCGGCATCACCGAGCACTGTCTTTGTTGCTGTCCGACGTCCTGACCTCCGAAAGGCCGGACACCGTCGTGTCCCTGCACCGGTCGGCGGCTCAGTGGTACTCGCGGCAGGGGGAGACGACTGCGGCCGTACGGCACTGGGTGCTGGGCGGCGATGAGTCCGCGGCCGTCGCGTCGGTTCTCGACGGTTGGGAGAAGGCGATCTCGGCAGGCCGCAGTGTCGAGATCGCGCATTGGCTGGACCTCTTGCCGCCCCGCACGGTCGCCGCCGACGCACGACTGTGCGTCGTGGCGGCGATGGCGGCTCTCTCGAACGGCGCCCCGGAAACGGCCCGGCGCTGGCTGGATGTGGCCCAGCTCAGACACACGGGACCGGAGACGGTCGGCGAAGGCAGCACGGTGTCCGATGCGGCAGCCGTCGCTCAGGCCGTGGCCTGCTGTCTGCAGGGCGAGGTCCTGACCGCCGACCGTCTCGGCGAATCCGCCGTCGCCGGCACCGTGCCGCTGACTTCCTGGCGTGCCCTGGCCTGCACGGCCCGGGGTACCGCTCTGCTGTGGGCCGGCCGGTACGAGGAGGCGGAGGCGCTGCTCGGCGAGGCGACCCGTGACGCGTATGCCGCCGGGCACGGCCTGGCGCTCGTCCGCGCGCTGGGTTTGCGGGCGGTGTGCGCGCTGCTGGCCGGACGGCACGAGCAGGCGCGCATGCTGAGCGACGAGGCACTCGGGGCGGCCGCGACGGCCGGTCTGGGCGGGCACTTCGTCGCCGTGTCCGCATACATCGGCCGGGCCGGCGTACTCCTCGAAGAGGGACAGGCCGAGGAGGCCGAACGGGTTCTGGCCGTCGCGGAAGCGGCGCCGACGGGCTCGCCCCGGACCGGAAGCGAACCCCATGTACGCGCCCTGTGCCACTTCACGCGGGCGCGACTCGAGCATGCGCGGCGCAATGCGGACGCGGCGCGGGAGGCCCGCGAGGCAGCCGAGCGGGCGGCGGCACGGTGCGAGTCGCCAGGGGTACTGACGGATCTGCTCGGGCGAGTCGGCCAGGGCACGGCCGTGACGCCGGCCGTGGCCGGCCCCCAGGACCTGTCGCTGGGGGAGCGCCGAGTGCTCCGCGCCCTGTGCGGTCCACTGACGCTGCGTGAGATCGCCGCCGAGCTCTATGTGTCCCACAACACCGTCAAGACACAGGTACGCGCGATCTTCCGCAAACTCGACGCGCACAACAGGAGCGGAGCGGTCGCAAGGGCCCGGGAGTGCGGCGTGCTCTGACCCGGGCCCTTGCATCCTGCTACGAGGCGTTCTACGAGGCGTCCTGGCGGCGGGCGTAGTCCGCCTGAGCCGTGTACGCGGTGTCCTGCTGCTCGTCGCTCACGAGTTCGATGCCGCAGACCTTGCGCGCGAGGTCTGCCATGCTGCCGCTCGGGGACATCTCGGCGCGCTTCATGGTGAGCGTGCGGATGGCCAGCAGGGGCGTGCCGTTGAAGTTCTCGAAGGTGCTGATGCGGTCGCCCCAGTCGGACAGGAACAGGTCGCGGATCACGCGGCTGATCTTCAGCCGGTCGTGCGGCCTGCCGACCGGTCCGGTCTGCAGCGCCTCCAGCCACGTCCGCAGTTCGGGCCGCTGCCACTGCCCCTCGGTCGGGAAGATGAGCGAGGCACGACCGGCCAGGTCGACGATCTCGTGGGCCATCTCGGCGACGTTCTCGAGGTAGTACGCCCGCCCGAAGTCGAACATCAGGACGTTCGGCTTGTAGAGGCCGCCAGGAGTGTGGAACCCCTCCTCTTCGGAAGCGATCACATGTGCCTTGAGTGTCTGGTGGAAGCCGGCGAACCGGGAGATCCGGGTCTGGACCGGCGGCAGCTGGTAGGTGCCGATGTGCTCGGTGACCAGCAGGGCCAGACCGAGCATCAGCTCGGCGCGCACCATCTGCCGGACCAGGGCCTGGTAGTGCAGCCAGTCGAAGACGCGCTGCGGGTACAGCGACGCGTGCTTGGGGTTACCGATGTGGAACACCTGGTTCCAGGGGATGAACACGTCCTCGAACACGATGACGCTGTCCAGCTCGTCACCCTTGGAGGCGAGCGGGTGCTCGACATCCTCGCCGTCCCGGACGTTGCTCTCCCGGCAGATGATGGTGATCCCGGGGGTGTTGGGCTGCACCGCCCCGAAGATGATCTGCTCCGGCAGAATGCCGGGGCGGTAGAAGACGCCGATGTGGATCCAGTCACCGAAGGCCGCACCGGTGCCGATCGCCTTCACGCCCCGCACGGTGATGCCCTCGTCCGAGGTGCCGACCACCTGCAGGGCGGGGGACTCGGCCTGGGCGGAATCGCGCGAGCGGTCCGTCTGCGGGTCGACGAACGCCGGCGTCGTATTGAGGTCGCCCTCCCGCACCAGGTTCCAGAAGTCGTTGATCCCCTTGGTCAGGTCCCTCCCGTCGGTGCCGACGGACTGGCTGCTCCAGGGCTCCGGGTCGTCGACGTAGGTCAGCAGGACGTAGTTGTTGACATCCGGTGTGCGCGGGGTCGCCCCGCCACCCGTTTCCCGCAGGACCGTCTCCATGTAGCGCCGCTTGCGCTTCAGGTCCTCCTTGGAGCGGTGCTGGAACCACGTCATGGACCGCCGGACGCCGTCCTCGTCCACGAACGTCATGACGTCCTCGAGGTCGGGGCGGTGGTGAAGGTCGTAGAAGTCCGCGAGGCTCCGGGCGTATGCCCTGGTCTTGGGGTGCGTGGCCACGTTGTCAACGAGCTCGTCACCCACCCACACCGTGCGGCCGTCGTTCAGCGCCGCCAGGTATTCCTTGCCTGTACGCACGTCGTGCTCCTCTCCGGGGGCAAGAGATCTGGACGGCTCGAAGCATGCGTCGCGGTGGGGTGAGCGGACGGCGCGGAACCGGCAATCACCCGGGTGAAAGCGACGATCACCTGGGAAGCGGCGTTGAGGGCGATGTGGCCGTGCGGCATGCTTGCCCCATGCGCGGCACAGACCCCGCGGGCGGCCGGGCCCATGGGCGCGGGAACCAGGACATGACCGGGCTGCGCCTCCGGGGACGGGACCGCGAGATCGTGGCTGTCCGCGAGGCGCTGGAAACGGTACGTGGCGGACGGGGTGCCTGCGTCGTCGTGGAAGGCGCGCCAGGCGTCGGCAAGAGCCGGCTGCTCGCGGAGTTGGACGGGCTGGCGCGGCGGTCCGGGTTCGATGTGGTGTCCGTACGGGCCGACGAGTTCGACCAGTACGCGGCAGGAGCCGCCCTGCAGTCCGCCCTGCAGTCCTCCGATGGTTCCCACCGGGCCGCCGCAGCCACCGACGACCAGCGGCTCTGGCTGCTGGACAGCATCACGGACGCTCTGGAGGACCGAGCCCAGCGCGCCCCGGTGGCCGTGCTGGTGGACGACGCGCAGTGGGTGGATCCGGCCACGCTTTTCGCGCTCCGCGCCCTGCCCGGACGACTGGCCGCCTCGCGGATCCTGTGGGTGCTGGCGGTGCGGTCGGAGACCGAACGGCCGACCGTGGCCAGGGTGCGGGAGGACCTCGAACGCCTCGGAGCCCGATGGCTGACCCTGGGCCCCCTGCCGCAGCAGGAGCTGCAGCACATCGCGGCCGATGTGCTCGGGGCGAGGCCGTCACCCGCTCTGGCCAGGCTGCTGCGAGGCGTCGCGGGCAATCCGTTCCTGGCGATTGAACTGGTGCGTGCTTTTGCCGACACGGATGCCGTCAAAGTGGAGGCGGGCGTGGCCAGCCTCCTGCAGCACAGCATCCCCGTCGGTTTCCGGCTGAGTGTCGCCGCGCGTCTGGACCGGCTTCCGGAAGACGCCGTGCGCCTGCTCCAGATGGGGTCCGTCCTCGGCCGCGAATTCGACCTCGGCACGGCCGCCCGCATGCTCGGCAGGCAGGTCGGCAGCCTGCTCTCGGGCGTGGAGGCAGCCCTGAACGCCGGTCTGCTCTCGGCCGACGGCCCGCGACTCGCCTTCCGCCACGACCTGATACGGCAGGCTGTCCACGAGAACCTGCCGCCGGCCGTACGGACCGCTCTGCACCGGGAGGCGGCCGACAGTCTGCGCGGCACCGGGGCACGATCGGCGGAGATGGCCTGGCATGTCGTCATGTCGGGCGGCCCGGTCGACGACGACGCCGTGACCTCGGTGCACACCGCAGTACGGGACTTGTCGACGACGGCCCCCGACGCGGCTGCGGACTTCGCTCAGCGGGTCGCCGGCCTGCTGCCACCGCACGACCGGCGTCGCATCACCCTGCTGACCGACGCCGCCGAGTATCTCGGCCGGACCCGCAGGGTGCACGAGGCGCTCGACCTGGTCGAGGCCACCCTGTCGGACGGTCTCGAACCACCGCAGGAGGCACGCCTGCGCCTGGTGGCCGCCGAGATCCACCAGGCCGCGGGTGACGACGCCGCCGCGATGACACACCTCCAGCAGGCCCTGGACCTTCCCGCGCTGCCGCCCGACCTGCGCATCCGGCTGCTGAAGACCAAGGCGACGGGTCACGTGTACCTCGGGGACATCACCGCTGCCGAGCAGACCGACACCGGGCTGGTCGAGGCCGCCTACCGCAGTCACGATCCGGCTCTCGTCGTCAGCGCCAAAATGTTCCAGTCGCAGACGTCCTTCTACCGAGGGCGCCTTGCCCGCGCCCTCGAGCTGGCCGAGGAGGCCACCGGACGTGCCGGCACGGAGTCCGCCGTGCTCTACCTGCGGCCCCCGCGGATTCCGGCGCTCTGGCTGGCCACGGTGCTGACCTCTACCGACCGGCTCGCGGACACCGAGCGGATTCTGCGGGAGGGACAGTGCGAAGCGGAGGCGCTGGGCCTCGGCTGGTCACTTCCCCACTGGCATGCCGCCCGTGCCTGCGCACTGCTCGAACAGGGAGCGCTGGATGACGCGGCCGTGGAGGCCGAGGCCAGTCTGACGGTGGCGGACGAACTCGAGATCACTCATCCGAGTCCGCAGGCCCGCTCCGTGCTGGCATTGGTGGAGATCAGACGCGGTGACCTCGCCAAGGCCAGAGAACATCTCCGCGCCACCGAAACCGGTTTTGGCGCGACCACACAGCGGTTCGGCCTGTGGGTGTCGCTCGCGCGCGCCTGGCTGGCGGACGCGGAAGGCCAGGATGCCCCAGCGGCAGTGGCACTCACGGGCAGCTTCGGCAACCGTGAGCCGACGCGGCTGCTTGCGGTACCTCCGTCCCACTGGCCCGGGATCGTGCGCATCGCGCTTCGCGGCGAGGATCCGTCGGTCGCGCAGGCCGTGTCCGGCGCACTGCGCGGCCTGACCGCACAGGACGACAGCCAGCAGATCATCGAGGCAGTCCGCGCCCACGTGGACGGTCTGCTCCACAGCGATCCCCGTGCACTGGCGTCCGCCATCACCGGTTACCGGAGCACCGGCAGGCCGCTGGCCCTGGCCGAGGCTTGCGAGGACCTCGGCGAGCTCATGGCCACATCGGCCGATACGACGTCGGCGATCCCGTACTTCGAAGAGGCGGGGCAGCTGACCTCGGACTCGGGAGCCCTGCGCGATCACGAACGGATCAGGCGGCGCCTTCGGCAGCTCGGCGTGCGCACCAACGCAGTACGCCACCGTACGGCCGTCCTGCCGGAGTGGGGGAACCTGACGGAATCCGAGCGGAAACTGATCCCGCTCGTCGTCGACGGCCTCACCAACCGGGCCATCGCCGACCGGCTCTACGTGTCCGTGCACACCGTCAACACGCACATGAAGCACATCTTCACCAAGCTCGGCATCAACACGCGAGTCGAACTGACCCGGCTGGCGATCGAGCACGGTGGTATCGCCGACGGGGCCGGCTGAGCGGTGGGCCCGACCGGCAGGGTGCGGCGGCAAGGATCCCTTGAATGGGCGATGTCGGCACCGGCCGTGTCCGCGATGCTGGTTGCGATGGCGTGGCCACCGGCACGGCACCGCCTTTCATCAGGAAGTGACCGCCTCATGAACACGATGCGCGCCGTAAGCGCACACCGACGCGGCAGCCCTGAACGACTGGTCCACGAGACCGCACCGCAGTGCCGCGGGAGAACTCACCTGGGACGCCGACTGGACCGACAGCTTCTACGGATCCGGGCTGGACCGTCCGCAGATCGACCGGGTCGTTCCCCTCGCGCAGACCCGCGCCGGGTGCGAGGCGCTGGATAAGGAGCACAGGCGTGGAAAGGTGGTGAGCTTCTTGCCGTTCTTGTCCACCAGCAGCCCGGCCTTGAAAAGGAAGCCGGCACGTCCAGACCGGCGAGGCGCGTGACGCCGCCCACGGGGTCGAGGACCACGTCCACGCCTCGCCAGGGACGCTTTGGCCGCAGGGTCTGGTGACCTGTTGGCGATGTGCGTGCGCTCATACAGCAAGCAGGCAGCGAGAGTAATCGTCATGACCTGTGGATGGTTCAGGTAAGTGTCTCCAGGAACGCCAAGAGCATGGTGTGGAGGAGTTCCGGTCGTTCGAGGTGCAGGTCGTGGCTGGTGCCGGGAACGCTCATCGCCACAGCTGTGGGCCGCTGCTGGAGCATCTTGTCGACGTCCGGCTCGGAAAGGATGCTCGACTGGGCGAGCACGACGAGGGTGGAGCAGGTGATCTGCCGCCACTCGTGGTCGAAGGAGTACCGGGCGTTTTCCGCCAGTGCGGCGACCATGACGTCCCGGTCGAAGCGCGGGTGCCAGGTGCCGTTGCGCTCTTCCAGTCCCGCTGCCCAGGCCGCGCCCACTGGTCCGCCGCCGAAGAATTCGGCCGCCGCCGCACGTGAGGGGAACGGGGTCGGCCATGAGTCGAACCAGTCGCCGATCTCCTTGGGGAGGTTCGGATTCGGGCCGCCGGGACCGGCTTCGACGAGCACAAGTCCGCGCACCATTTCGGGGTGGGAGGCGGCGGTAAGCATCGCGGTGTGGCCGCCGAGCGACTGGCCGACCAGGACCGGTCGCTCCAGCCCCAATTGCTCGGTGACGGCCACGACGTCGGCGATGTAGGCGGCACGCGAGACATCTTCCGGATACCGCTCGCTCGCGCCGTGTCCGCGCTGATCGACCGCGACCAGGCGAAACCGTTCACTCAGGCGTCTTGCCAGCACGTCCCATTCGCCCGCGTGACCGGCCAGTCCGTGCAGCAGCACGACGGGGTGACCCGACCCTCCCCAGTCACGACAGACCAGCCGGACGCCGTCCCGCAGGACGAGCCGCTCGGCCCCACTCATCTCAACTCCCCACGCAGGCGCCACCCCGATCATGCCGCACGGGTCTGGCCGCGCTCGACGAGCCGGCCTCGTTCGAAGAGGGCTTTGGCGCGGACGAGGGCGACGCGATGGGGTGCGTTCACGGCCCACCAGCGGGCCTGGCCGCGCTCGACGAGCTGAAAACCATGGCGAGTGCCCTGCCCGGCTGGAGTCGACCCGGCGGAGCGCGCGCCGAGCAGGACAGAGCATCCAGGTTCTCCTCCGCCACTACGCCAAGTTCCTGGCCGAAGCGCGGAACCATGCCAACCGGCTGATCGAGCAGCGGGCCGGGTGGGCCTCGGTTCCTATATGATTTTGCCCCCGATTCCGAGCTGATGCCGAGTTGGCGACATCGATCGACTCGGCGCGATGAGCTGCTGCATGGTGGCGATAGCCTGCTCTTCGTGCGGTTCAGGGGGTTGACGGGTCTTGGTGTGTGGCTCAACATCGCCGTATCAATTTCCTATTTGATTTTGGGGAGTGATGGAGATGCGTCCCCCGACCCGTGCCGTTCTGTCAGGAGTTGCCACCGTCGCCGTGCTCATGGCGGTCTCGGCGGCCTGCACCATCAAGAACTCCGATGAGTCCTCGGGCACCCGGGCCCAGGCCCCCGCGTCCGGCAAGTCCGGCACGGGCACCGCCGAGTTGGCGGACGGGTCGGACGTCAAGGTGGCCCTCGTGCCTGGCGGCGCCCACCCGTACTTCCAGCCCTGGAAGACAGCGGGGGCCGCCGCGATGAAGGAGTACGGCCTCGGGGACGTCACCTTCGACGAGACCTCCGAGTGGGACCAGCAGAAGCAGGACAACCTGGTCTCCACGCTCGCGGCCCGCGGGTACAACGCTTTCGGGATCTTCGGGGTGTCGCCCACCGACATCAACACCACCTTCGCGGATCTCAAGTCACAAGGTTTCGCCGTGGCTTCGCTCGCCTCCTGCCCGGCCGGCGACACGAACGAGGCCGACTTCTGCCTGTCCACGGACGTGGAGGTCGCCGCCTACAAGGCGACCGAGGCCGCGATCGGCGCGATGGGCGGCAAAGGCACGCTCGTGCATCTCACCGGCAACAACGTGGACGCCAACACGCAGCTGCGGATCAAGGGTGTGGAGAGGGCGGTGAAGGAGTCCGGCGGCAAGGTGAAGCTGCTGCAGACCATCACCGACGTCGACAAGGACCTGCAGACCGCGCAGAAGGCGGTCTCCGACCTGCTCGCGGCCAAGGGCGACCAGATCCAGGGCATCGTCACCACGGCCTACAACCCCGCCGTGGCCGCCGCGGACGCGGTCAAGAGCTCCGGGTCCAAGACCAAGATCGTCGCGATTGACGACGATGCCAAGATCCTCAGCGCGATCAAGGACGGCTCGGTCGCCGCCACCGTGGTGCAGAACCCCGTGGGACAGGCGGAGGTGGGGGCCTGGGCGCTGGCGCTGCTGCAGACGGCGCAGTGCACGATGCGCGACCCGGGCCAGATCGTCGACTCCGGCTCGTTCGTGGTCACCAAGGCGAGCGTGAGCACGTACGACTCGGCCAGGAAGGCGAAGACCGAGCAGCTCAAGAAGCAGTTCGCAGACACGATCCTCGTCTGCAAGTGACCGCCGACGGCACTACGGAAAGCGGACCTCGCACGATGACCATCATCACGACCGCCACGGCACTGCTCGCCGACATCGAGGTGGAGAAGGAACGCACGGACGCCGTGCAGGCCTTCGCCAAGCAGGAGACCGTCCTCGTCGAGATCACCACGGCCGACGGCCTCCGGGGAACCGGATACGCCTACACGATCGGCACCGGCGGTTCCTCCGTCCTGGCGCTGCTCCGGGACCACCTGCTGCCTCTCCTCGACGGAGCGGACGCCCGTAACGTCGAGGCGTTGTGGCAACGGCTGTTCGCCGCGACGCGGGCCACCACCACCGGGGCCATCACCTCCCTGGCCCTCGCGGCCGTGGACACCGCCCTGTGGGACCTGCGGTGCAAGCGCGGCGGCGAACCGCTGTGGCGGCTGGCCGGCGGCCATCGCCGGGAAGTCCCGCTCTACGACACCGAGGGCGGCTGGCTCCACTTGAGTACCGACGACCTGGTCCGCTCGGCGCTCCAGGCGCAGAAGGCCGGGTGGGCGGGCGTCAAGATCAAGGTGGGAAAGCCGCACGTGGCCGAGGACGCCGAGCGGCTGCGTGCCGTCCGCGAGGCGGTCGGTCCGTCGATGCACATCATGACCGACGCGAACCAGTCACAGACCGGCTCCTCGGCGCTCCGCCTCGCGGCCGCCCTCGAGCCCTACGACCCGTACTGGCTCGAGGAGCCCCTTCCGGCCGACGACGTCAGCGGACACGCCCGCCTGGCGGCCGCGACGAGGATTCCCGTCGCCGTCGGCGAGTCCATGTACTCCGCCATGCAGTTCCGTACGTACCTGGAGTCGGGCGCCGCCTCCGTCGTACAGGTCGATGCCGCGCGCGTCGGAGGCATCACGCCGTGGCTGAAGGTCGCTCACGCCGCGGAAAGCCACAACGTCATGGTCTGCCCGCACTTCCTGATGGAGCTTCACGTCAGCCTGGCCGCCGCGGTGCCCAACGGCATGTTCGTCGAGTACATCCCGCAGCTGAGGGCGGTGACCCGCACCGAACTGACGGTACGTGACGGACTGGCGGTGGCACCGGACGTGCCCGGTATCGGGATCGACTGGGACATGGACGCCATCGACAACAGGAGGGTGTCATGACAGCCCCCGTCATGAACCCGGAGAGCGACAACCGGGCCGAGGGGGCGGCCGCCGCCCGGCAGTCCGCGCAACGGCTGCCGTTCTGGGTGAACCAGCGGCTCGGTCTCCTGGTGCTCACCGTGTCTCTGGCCGCGCTGTTCGGCGTTCTGCGGCCGGCGTTCCTCGACCAGCGGCTCGTACTGTTCCCCCTGTTGCGGGACATCTCGATGCTGGCCGTGGTGGCGCTCGCCCAGATGGTGGTCCTCTCCGTGGGACACATGAACCTCGCCGTCGGCCGGATGGCGGCTTTCGGAGCCCTGTTCGCGGGCCTCGGCTACGACCGTCTCGGGATGCCGCTCCAACTCGGCCTGGTCCTGTGCCTGTTCGCCGGCGCCGCCATCGGCGCGCTCACCGGCTGGATCATCGCCCGTACCGGCGTGAGCTCCTTCGTGGTCACCCTGGCCATGGACTTCGCCCTGCTGGGACTGGTCTCCCTGCTGTACTCGGCGCTGACCGAGAACGCGGCCTTCACCACGCAGCCGGCCGGGCTCATGGACCTGCGTTCCACCTCGCTCGCCGACATCTGCGTCGGTCCCGTCTGCGGATCCCCGGCGATCCCGCAGATGGCGCAGTTCACCGTCCTGGCGGTGTGCGGCCTCGGTTTCCTGTACGCCCGCACCCGCATGGGCCGGGAGCTGCTGCTGACCGGGGCCAACCCCGCGGCGGCCGAGCTCTCGGGCATCCCCACGGGGCGCCGCGTGATCCTCGCGCACGCCCTCTCCGGACTGCTCGCCGCGCTGGCCGGCTTCATGGCCGCCGTCAGCACCGGCTCGTTCCGCGCCTCCATCGGCGCGGACTTCATGCTGCCCTCGTTCCTCGGCGCGGTCCTCGGTGGCACCCTCCTCACCGGCGGCGTCGTCTCCGTACTCGGCGCGCTCCTGGGCACCTCACTGGTCGGCGTCATCCGCAAGGGCCTGGATCTGTTCGGCGTCGGCCTGGAGAGCCTGAACATCTACCTCGGCTGCGTTCTTCTGCTGGCCCTGTCGGCCGACCGGGTCCGCACCGTCGTTTCCTACCGCAAGGTGGTGCGCTCCACATGATCACGACCAATGATCGCGGAGCCCGTACCGGTGCGCTCTTGCGCCGCTTCTCCCGGTCCACGACCATGACGCTGCTGTGCGTGACACTGGCCGGATACCTCACCCTGGGCATCGCCTCGTCGGGCGAGTTCTTCCAGGGACCGTCGGTACGAACCTTCCTGCAGTACCTGGCCACACCCATCCTCATAGGGCTCGCCCAGATGGCCGCGCTGTGCGTCGGACAGCTCAACCTCGCGGTCGGTGCCCTGGGCGGCTGTACGGCCTGTCTGACGGGCGTCCTTATGGCCGACGGCGGAGTACCGGCACCGATCGCCGTCGCGGCCGGCGTTCTCACGGCGACGCTGGTCGGTCTGGTGACCGGCGTGTTCATCGTGGCGACGCGGATCAACGGCTTCATCGTCACGCTCGGGACGATGACCATCCTGCTGGGAGCCCAGTACCGGCTGGTCGGTACACGTACCGTCGACGGCTACTCACCGACCCTCAAGGACCTCGGCCGAGCGGCCCCGCTGAACCTGCCGCTGGTGTTCCTCACCGCGCTCGCCGCGGCGGCACTGCTGGCCGCGTTCATGTACCGCACGACCGCCGGCCGCCGACTCCTCGCCGCGGGCGGCAACCCGCTCGCGGCGAGACTGTCGGGCATCTCCACCGACCGGCAGATCGTGCTCGCCCACACTCTGTCCGGCTTCCTGGTCGGCATAGCCGCCGTGACCGCGACCGCTTCGCTGCCCGGCGTCAACCGCAGCGTCGGCGGCGACTGGCTGCTGCCGAGCTTCGCGGCTCCGATCATCGGAGGCGTCGCCCTCAACGGAGGATCCGTCGCGGTGCTCGGCACGGTGCTGGCGGCGTTCGTCATGCGGCTCATCGACGCCGCACGCGCCCAGTTCTCACTCGACCCGAGCTGGGTGAACTTCCTCATCGGCGTGGTCGTGCTCGGCACGGTGGTCGGCGGCCGCCTCCACCAGACGCATCTGGAAAAGAAGGGCAAGGCACAGGGGCGTACCCCTCCGGCACCGGCCGACCGGGGACCGACGGCCGACGCCGCCCTGCCGAACGCGGGAGGCGCGCGATGAGCGAAGTCCTTCTCGACTGCCGGGAGGTCGTCAAGGTCTTCCCCGGCGTACGGGCCCTGGACGGCGTAGGTCTGCGCCTTACGACCGGATCCGTGCACGCACTGCTCGGCGAGAACGGTGCGGGGAAGTCCACCCTGATCAAGGTCCTCACCGGTGTCCACACGCCCGACGCCGGCCGGATCGCCTGGCGTGGCGAAGAGGTCCAGCTGCGCTCGCCGCTGGAGGCGACCCGGACCGGTATCGGCGTCGTCCACCAGGAACGGAATCTCATACCCGACTTCTCGGTGGCGGAGAACATCACGCTGCAGAGCCCTCCCTCGCGCCGCGGGCTGGTCGACCGCGAGGCCATGAACGCGCCTGCCCTGCGCTGCCTGGAGGAACTGGGCCTGGACCTCGATCCGAACCAACCGGTCCGTGAACTGTCAGTGGCTCGGCAGCAGTTGGTGGAGATCGCGAAGGCGCTCTACACCGAGAGCGAGGTGCTCCTGCTCGACGAGCCGACAGCCTCCCTGTCCCCGCAGGAGGCGGAACGCCTCTTCGACGTCGTCGGGCGGCTGGCGGCCCGTGACAGGTGTGTCGTCTTCGTGAGCCACAAGCTGGACGAGGTCTTCGCGATCTGTGACACCGTCACCGTGCTGCGCGATGGCAGGGCCGTGCTGGAATCCTCACCGCTCGCCGACCACACGCACGACGACGTCGTGAACCTGATGGTGGGCCGTACGCACACGGCGAGCGAGATGGGGCCACGCACCCCGGACCGGACGGGGACCCCGGTCCTCGCGCTCGATCAGCTCTGCACCGCCGACGGTCACCAGGACGTCTCCCTGGAGGTACGGTCCGGTGAGATCGTCGGTCTCTACGGCCTCGTCGGCGCCGGGCGCAGTGAACTGGTCAAGGCCGTTCTGGGTCTCGACCGGGTCACCGGCGGCGAGATCAGGGTGCACGGGGAGGCGGCCCGGATAGCTTCCCCGCGCCAGGCACTGCACGAGTTCGGCATCGGCTACCTGACCGAGAACCGCAAGGAAGAGGGCGTCTTCCTCGACCAGCCCGTCCACCGGAACATCACGGTCACCGTGTGGAAGAAGCTGGCCCGGTTCCTCGGGTTCGTCTCCGTCGCCGAGGAGCGGAACGTGGCGCAGGACCTGGTCGAGCGCCTGGGAATCCGTGCCTCGGGGCTCGAACAGAACGTCGGTGAACTGTCCGGCGGCAACCAGCAGAAGGTGAGTCTGGCGAAATGGCTCGCCGCCGACACCCGGCTGCTGATCGTCGATGAGCCGACCGTGGGCGTCGATGTGCGCACCAAGCACGGCTTCCACGAACTCCTCTGGGAACTGGCCCGCGGAGGACTGCCGATTCTGCTGATCAGCAGCGACCTCACCGAGATGATCACACTGGCGGACCGTGTCGTCGTCATGGCCGACCACCGCGTGCGCGGCGAGGTGGAGAACGACCGCGACTACGAACGGATGAGCGGCCGGATCATCCGCATCATCCACGACCACACGTTGTCGGCAGAGACGGCCGAGGAGGACGCGGAATGAGGCGCGTCGCGCAGGTGGTCCGGGTCCGCCCCGAGCACCTGCAGGAGTACCGCGAGCTGCACCGCGATGTGCCCCAGCCGGTGCTGGACACGCTGCGGGACTGTCACATCGGGAACTACTCGATCCATCTGCTCGGCGACCTGCTGTTCGGCTATTTCGAGTACCACGGTGACGACCTTGCCGCGGACATGGCCCGCATCGCCGCCGACGACGCGACGCAGGCGTGGTGGAGGCTCACCGCACCCTGCCAGCAGCCGGTGCAGGAGGCGGCACCGGGGGAGTGGTGGGCCTCGATGGAGCAGGTGTTCCACATGCCGTGACCCCGCACCACGCCTGAGCTCGCCGTGGAGTGGGGTGCTTCAGCACCGAGGATCGACCGGAGAAGGAGGAGGACACCACATGGGCGCCACACCCCTCGTCGATGCCCACCACCATGTGTGGGACCTGGCCGTGCGGGACCAGGAGTGGATCACCGGTCCCGAACTCACGCCTCTGCGCCGGACCTTCACGCTGGCGGACCTGCGGCCGCCGGCCGAGCACGCCGGGGTCGGCGCGACCGTGATGGTACAGACCGTGACGGTCCCGGAGGAGACACCCGAGATGCTCGAGCAGGCGGCCGCCGACCCGCTGGTCGTCGGGGTGGTCGGATGGACAGACCTCACAGCTCCCGATGTGGCGGACACACTGGCCCGGCTGCGGGAACTGCCGGGCGGAGACCGGCTGGTGGGCATCCGGCACCAAGTGCAGTCGGAACCGGACCCACGGTGGCTGGTGCGGGCGGATGTTCTGCGAGGTCTGTCCGCGGTGGCTGACGCCGGCCTGGCCTACGACCTCGTCATCCTCCCGAACCAGCTGTCCGCGGCGACCGCCGCCGCACGCCGACTGGCGGGCCTCAGGTTCGTCCTCGATCACATCGGCAAACCCGACATCGCGGCGGGCGTCCTCGAACCGTGGGCTACGGAACTACGGGCCCTGGCCGCCGAACCCAACACCTTCTGCAAGCTGTCCGGCCTCGTGACGGAGGCCGACTGGCACGCTTGGTCGGTCGATGACCTGCGTCCCTTCGCCGAGACGGTCCTCGACGCCTTCGGGCCGGACCGGGTCATGTACGGCTCCGACTGGCCCGTATGCACCCTGGCCGCCGACTATGCGGGGGTGCTCGACGCGGCCCGCGCTCTGACGGCCGGGCTCAGCGGGGACGAACGGCGAGGCGTTTTCGGCGGCACGGCGGTGAACGCCTACCGGCTGAACGTGCCCTGACACCCCCGGCCACACCTGGGCCGCAACCGAGGTGCGCCGCCGGTCAACGCTCTCACCTCGGTAAACTGATCTCATCCCGACCACGCCGGAGCAGCTGGAGCTGAAGAACGGATGCCACCGCACGACAGTTCCTCCGCCAGGGCTCGGCAGCCTGAAGGAAGAAGCCAGCCCTCCGGTTCTGGCCGCCAGGCCCTCTCGGACAGCGTCTACGAGCAGATCAAGGCCATGGTCATGGACCATGAGATCGCTCCCGGCGCACGCGTGGGCATCGAGGCGCTGTCGCGTGCTCTCGGCGTCTCGCCCACACCAGTCCGCGAGGCACTGGCCAGGCTCGAGTCCGACGGACTTGTGGTGAAGAGATCGCTCTCCGGCTACCGTGCGACCGAGTTGCTGACCCGCGAGGGCCTCGAGGAGCTCTTCGAAATGCGGCTCCTCCTGGAACCCAGAGCGGCGGCGCTCGCCGCCGTCAACGCCACCGAGGGGCAACTCGACAGCATTGAGCGGCTGGTGGAGGAGATGCAGACTCATCCGGGGCCGACGGGGCGGTACGCGGACTACCGCGACTTCGCCGCTCTCGATCAGCGCTTTCACGACGCGATCGCGGTGGCCTCGCAACGTCCGCTGCTCGCCGACGCGGTGGAACGGCTCCACTCCCACCTCCATGTCTTTCGACTCAGAAGCGTCCGGAACGCCGACGACCCGACGCTGGCGGAACACGAACGTGTCGTACGCGCGATACTGCGCCGCAAGCCCGACCGCGCCGCCGAAGCCATGGCCGAGCACCTCACACGCAGCCTCCAGCGCCAGCTCGGCCAGGACCCGAAGCCCTGACCGGCGTCGCGGGGGACCGGCACGTGGAGAGATCCCGCGCGATCCGGTGTGCTTCCCCTACACCGGCTCCCCGTCTGCTGCGATGCGAAGCCGGATCGTGCGCGCTTCCGGGCGAAGCGTGAACTCGGGTTGCACGTCGGGGCCACAGGCTCGTGAGCCGAGCCCGTGCTGGGCCGCGTCGATGATCAGGTGAGTCGTCGTCGTTTCGGGAAGCTCGAAGGGGTGCCGGGCTCGCGCGATCTGTTGGGGGGTGTGGCGGCCGAGGGTGAAGCCGGGGCGGCGCCCGCGGAGGTCGGGGAGTGCCTCCAGGCGCAGCACTGTGGTATCGCCACTCGTCAGCGTCAGCCGGCGCAGTTGGGAGCGGTGCCCGCTCTCCTGGGGCCGTGCGTAGTCGACCGTGAGGTCTTGGACGGTGGAGGAGAACCGGCCCGTGCGTGCCGCGCGCAGACTGTCGGGGTACGACTCCAGTGGACCCAGGCCGAACCACTCGGCCCCGTCGACGGGGGCTTCACCGTCGGGTAGATCGAAACGAACCCCGATCCGGGGCCACACGGTCCGCCAGTTGCCGGACGGCTGGATCTCCACGCGCAGTTCCAGTTCGCCGCCTTCCAGCGACCAGACCGTCTCGACCGTCAATGACGTGGCGGAGTTCGCTGCGGAGACCTTGTCGAGGGTGCGAAGGGCGTCCGCGGCCTGCTCCACCGAGAGGCGCCGGCTGGTCAGCCGGTGCAGTCCGTCACGCCGCCACAGATCGGCATTGGACACTCCGGTGTTGCCGGCGTCGCTCTCCTCGACTCCGTCGGAGGGGCTTTCGTCGTTGTCGGTCGGCGCGCGGAACAACTCCACTCGTGGGCCCGTCACGGCGCGGCCGGCGAGCCGGGTCAGGGATCCGTTGACGAACTCGGCGATGCCGAGCGTCAACTGGCCCTCGCTCGGCTGCCAGTCCCTGCGCGGCCGGACGGCGGGGGCTGGACGGCGTAGCGAGCGATCCAGTTGGGCAGTCGCGATCACATGTCCTTCGGGTGCCCAAGGGGTTGCGGCTGCCAGCACCGCGTCGATGGTGAGCCATGTCTCGGCGTCCGGGGACACCGCGATGTGCGGCAGCTGTACCCATTCCGAACCGCCCGCTGTGACGATCGGGGCCTGCAACTCTCCCGAAGCCACGGGTGTTCCGTCGTGTTCGACGCGCCAGCGAAAGCGCAGATCGGATGTGTCGGCCGAGTGGCGCAGATTGGAGAGGGCGACCTTGTCCGTGTCGAAGGTGAAGTGGACCGGTTGGGCGACGGCCTTGTACTCGTGGAGGCTGGGCGTGGGGACGTCGTTGCTCAACAGCATGCCGTCCATGACGAAGTTCCCGTCGTGTACGACCTCTGCGAAGTCACCGCCGTAGGCGTAGTACGGAGTCCCGTCCGGGGTGGTGGCCAGGATGCCGTGATCGCGCCACTCCCATACGAAGCCGCCGTGCAGCCGCGGATACCTGTGCACGAGCGCCTCGTACTGGTCGAACGCCCCCGGACCGTTGCCCATGGCGTGTGCGTACTCGCACAGCAGGAACGGCTTGGTGCGCTGCCGGGCGCTCTGGGCCGGAGTGCAGTTGAGCAGCGCCGTTCGGGGGTCGTCGGCGCCGATCTGCTCTGTCTCCGCAACCGATGCGTACATGCGCGAGTAGATGTCGGTGTAGTCGCCGGTGTAGTCACCCTCGTAGTGCACGGGGCGTCCGGCGTCGCGGGCGTGGACCCACGCCGACATGGCCGCGAGATTGCTGCCGGTTCCGGCCTCGTTGCCGAGCGACCAGATCACGATGCTGGGATGGTTCTTGTCGCGTTCGACGGTGCGTTGGATTCGGTCCAGACACGCCTCGCGCCACACCGGGTCGTCGCTCGGATTTCCGACCCAGCCGACTTTGTCGAAGCCGTGGGTCTCCAGATCGCATTCGAGGACGACCCACAGTCCGAGTTCGTCGGCGAGGTCGAGCAGCCGCGGATGCGGTGGGTAGTGGCTGGTACGGATGGCGTTCACGTTGAACCGCTTCATGCGCGCCAGATCTTCGCGGGCGTGCTCCTCGTCGAAGACGCGACCGCGCTCGGGATGGGCCTCGTGACGGTTCACCCCGTGGAACACAACGCGGCGTCCGTTGACCAGGAACTGGTCCCCCCGGATCTCGACCGTGCGGAAGCCGACCCGCAGCGAGATGCTCTCCGCTGTCGTGGACACGGTGGCGTCGTACAGGCGGGGCTGCTCGGCCGACCAGGGCTCCACGCCCGCGATGTCGAGGGGTTGCACGTCGGCTGCCGTGGCCCACACCTGCTCGATGCCGAGTTCGGGGATACGAAGTGTGACGGGGAATGCCTCCGCGCCGGCGACGACTTCCGGGTCGAGATGCCCGTGCCCGTTGCCGAATCCGGTGCGCAGCCAGACGTCCTCGATGCCTGCGGCCGGCCGGACCAGGAGGGTGACGTCCCGGAAGATGCCCGGCAGCCACCACTGGTCCTGGTCCTCGACGTAACTGGCCGCCGACCACTGATGCACGCGCACAGCGACGACGTTGTCGCCCGGGTGGACCGCGCAGGTCACGTCGAATTCGTGGGCCAGCCGGCTGCCGCTGGCGCTGCCGATCTCCACACCGTTGACCCACACCTTGAAGAGTGATTCGACCCCCTCGAACCGCAGCACGACACGGTCGCCGTCCGACCTGGCGGACGGCAGAGAGAAGTGACGGCGGTAGTCGCCGGTGGGATTCTCATCCGGGACGTGGGGCGGGTCGATCGGGAACGGGAACTGGATATTCGTGTAGATCGGTCGGCCGTAGGCTCCGTCGCCCTGGAGCACCCAGTGCGAGGGCACGGGGATGCTGTCCCAGCCGGTGTCGTCGAAGCCCTCGGCTGCGAAGTCCTGTGCCACCGATGCAGTGGGCGACAGATGGAAACGCCAAGGCCCGTTCAGTGAGAGAGAAGGGGCGTCGGAGTGCAGCCACGAGCGCGGCGGGCGTAGCGCGCCGCGCCCTGGTTTGGTGTCCGAAACAAAGGCGGAAGGCTCGGGGTGCAAGAGGTCACAACTTTCTTTCGAGCAAAGGAGAGTTCGGGCGCGGCTGCGGGAGTCGTTGACTACCTGAGCACTACGGTTCGGATTTCCCACGGCCCGAGATCGAGTTCCCATTCGTCGCGCACCGGCACCGGCTGGGAGAGCGGCCGACCGAGCAGGTCCACGGTGGTCGCCTCGGTGAACGCGCCGGTCATGCGGACGGCGGACGCGGTGTCGCTCATCGAGGCCAGCCGCACCTCGGTTCCGGTTCCGTGTGCGGGGTCGGTGACGCGGCGGATGCTCGAGACGTGGACGTCCCGGCCGTCGACCCGCACGCCACGGGTGTCGGGCGGCAGAGGGCCCGCGCCGGGTGCGGTACCGCGGGCGATGAGAGCGTCGTTGCGGAACTCCTCGGCCAGCGCCGTCGCGTTCGCCCCCTGCCATCCGGCTGCCGCGGGCACGATGGCGAAACGGTTCTCGATCCGCATGCCGAGATCCTGCGCGCCCGGTGCGGGGATTTCGCTTGCCGCGGGCTCGTCACGCAGGGGGTGGAAGTTGACGCTGATCGAGCCGATGGCGCGCAGCAGGGTGATGGCGAGTGCGCGGCCGCCGTCGACAAGTTCGTATTCGCTGGAGTGGTCGAGCAGGACGGTGGCCGGTCCGGCCGACACGAAGGAACCTGCCGGGAACGTCGGGAGCGGGAACTCGCCCCAACCGCCCTCGGCGGTGAGACCCCGCTCGGTGACGGCGAACTGTCCAGCCGATGCCGAGGTGACCACGGGCTGGGGCAGCGGTACGTGAAGGCGCAGCCGATGGTCGGCGCACTGGTTCAAGAACGAGGTCGACAGGCGGACGAACGGCTCGCCTGCGCGTACCTCCACCAGCATGTCCACCGGTGTCGCAACGGTGTGGCAGCTGCGTAGATCTCGGTCGCCGGTGAGCGCGGCGGGCCAGTCGTAAACGCGGGTGACACGCATCCGGGAACGCAGCGGGCCGCTCTCGATGAGTTGGACGGTTGTCCGTGTCGGCTCCGACACGAGCAGATCCCGAGCGGGGGGAGCGTAGTTGTAGCTGTCGCCGCGGTCACCCCCGTCGACCAGGCGACCGACCCCGGACAGGACTGTGCCGTCCGTCCCGGTCACGTCCAGGGTGCCGTCTGCGGTGACCACGACCTCGACCAGTCCGTTGGACAGAGTGTCGGCCCTCTCCGTCGCAGGAGCGAACGGAGGCGCGGGGGCTGTGGGCCGATCTTCGGTGGTGACCCGGAAGCTGGCCAGCCCGCCGGCGGGAACGTGCACGGGTACGAGCGCGGTGGCCCGGGCCTCCGCCAGCGTCCGCACCCGCCACTCACCCGGATGCGCGGCCGCTGCGGCGGCGACCTCGCGGCGCAGGATCAGCAGGTCGAACGGCCCAGCGGGCGCTTCGGTGAGGTGGAAGACGAGTGAGCCGGGGACGAGTTCGTAGTGGTCGATCAGACGGCCGAACAGCTCGCGGCGATGGATGCGGCGTAGCACTCGTTCGAGCTGCGACGCGTCCAGACGCTCGTCGCTGAGGACGGTCGGGGCGCGGGAGATCAGTTGCACGGGATGCGCCGATCCGTCGGCGGCGGTCGAGACGAGCGCGGATTCTTCCGCGGGGACCGTGACATCCACCTCGACCAGAGCGGTTCGCTCCCACGGCAGGGGGTTGGCCACCAGGTAGGCGTCGCCCGGCACCCGGGCGGCGGGTTCGGCGAGAGCCGCGTCCCGAACGGCGCGAGCGATCTGCGCGGCCTCGGCGAGCCGTGCCGCGACCTGGTCGCAGGTCTCGTCGGTGCCGGATCCGACCACCGAATCATGCGCGGTCGACTCGATGATCTTGTGCCAGGCGAGGGAGAGGAACGGCGAGTCGTCGCGCCGTGACCACAGTGCGTTCATCCGCTCGGCGTGGTCGATGGTGCGCTCGGCCACGGCCATCTGCTGCTTGAGCCCGAGCCGCACGGAGAGCACACCCGGGAGGATGTTGCCGCGCACATGGCTGCGCAGCTCACCGGTCACGACCGCGGACACCTCGTCCCGCACGTGCTCGCGGATGTACTCCTCGAGCGTCGCGATGGTGATGGCACGCTCCTTGCTGGAGGCCTGTCGCAGCCAGTCCGCCAGTTGCGGGTCGGGCGCGTTGTGGTCGGTGCCGGCCATGGCCAGGACCGGATCTCCGCCCCATCGTTCGGCGGTCATCTGGGCGTACTCGCCCAGCGCGCGGCGGATCTGGTCGGGCACCAGCAGGACGTCAAGACCGTTGTCGTAGCCGTCGAAGAGGAACTCGGTACGCACTTCGGAGCCATCAGGTGCGCGCCAACGGAAGGCGTGCCCGTCGACGGAACCGGGGACACCGCGCCACAGCGCCGCATGCTCGATTCCGGCACGCGCCAGGATCTGCGGCATCTGTGCGATGTGGCCGAACATGTCGGGCAGGTAGCCGATGGACATCGCGCCGCCCAGTTTCTCGGCGGCTGCCCAGCCCATCTGCAGGTTGCGCACGATGGTCTCGCCGGAGCAGAGGAACTCGTCGAGAAGGATGAGCCACGGGCCGATGGCGAGTCGGCCTTCGCTGACCAGAGCGACAATACGTTCACGGTTTTCCGGCCGCATCTCCAGGTAGTCCTCGAGCGCGGCCATCTGCCCGTCGACGGTGAACCGGAAGTCGGGGTTGGTCTCAGCCGTTTCCAGCACGGTGTCTAGGGCGGCGACCAGTCGGTGCCGGAACACCTGGAACGGCTCGTACCACTCCCGGTCCCAGTGGAAATGGGGGACGAAGACAGCGGAGTTGTGCATGGCGAGGGGGACCCTTTCGGGTGTCACTTGAGCGAGCCGGCGGCGAGCCCGGTGCGCCAGAACCGCTGGAGGAGGATGAACACGATGATCACGGGCACGATCGATACCAGCGATCCGGTGATGACGGACTGCTGCAGCAGCGGGGCTCGGGCGGTCTGGCCGTTCCACTGGTACAGGCCGAGCGTGATCGGGAACAGCGTCTCCTTCTGCAGCATCACCATCGGCAGGAAGAAGTTGTTCCAGATGGCCACGAACTGGAACAGGAAGACGGTGACCAAGGCCGGTGTCATCAGCCTGAACGCCACCGAGAAGAACGTCCGGAACTCGCTCGCGCCGTCCAGGCGCGCCGACTCGATCAGCTCCTGCGGGACAGCGGCGTTCGCGAAGATGCGCGCGAGATAGACACCGAAGGGGCTGACGATGCTCGGCAGGAACACCGCGAGGTAGGTGTTGACGATGCCGGTCGCCGAGAACAGCAGGAACAACGGCAGGGCGAGCGCGGTGGTGGGCACCAGGACGCCGCCGAGAATGATGGAGAACAGCACCTCGCGGCCACGGAAGCGGAACTTGGCCAGAGCGTAGCCGCACAGGGCGGAGATGAGCGTTCCCACGGCCGCGCCCAGCACTGCGTAGATGACGGTGTTGACGGCCCACCGGCCGAAGATGCCGTCGCTGCGCGTGAACAGGGTGCGGACGTTGTCGATCAGGTCGAAGTGGGAGAAGACCAGTCCGTTGGTGGCGGCGAGGTCGCCCTGTGGCTTCGTCGCCGCGACGATGAGGAAGTAGACCGGCAGCAGGAAGTAGATGGCCAGCAGGAACATCAGAGCCGTCACGGCCGCCCGGCCGGCACGGTTTTCACGGGTCACGGATGGATTGCTCACAGCCCGGCCTTCTTCGAGGTCAGTCGCATGAATCCGAAGCTCAGGACGAAAGTGATGACGGCGATGACCACGGAGATGGCTGCGGCCTGCTGGTAGTTGTTCCCGGAGGCCACCGCGTACGCAAGCATGTTCGGGGTGAACGTGCTGGAGATGTTCGAGGAGATCTGGCGCAACACGGCCGGTTCGGCGTAGAGCTGAAGGGTGCCGATGATCGAGAACACCGTGGTCAGGACGATCGACGGAGCGATGATCGGAACCTTGATGCGCCAGGCGATCGTCCAGTCGCCCGCACCGTCGATCTTCGCGGCTTCGTAGAGCTCCTGCGGGATAGCCTGCAGCGCCGCGTACATGATCAGCATGTTGTAGCCGGTCCACAGCCAGGTGGAGACGTTCGCCGCTGACCACAGAACGGCACCCGGGCCGAGGAAGTCGGGCTGCCAGCCCATGCCCTTGAGCAGTTCGACGACGGGACTGAGCTGCGGGGAGTACAGATACGACCACATGATGGCGGCGATGACACCGGGCACGGCGTACGGCATGAACGCGGTGACGCGGAAGAACGCTTTGAGCCGCAGCAGGGGAGTGTCCAACAGCAACGCCATGACCAGCGCGATGAACAGCATCACAGGCACCTGCACGATGCCGAACAGCCCGATGCGGCCGATGCTGTTCCAGAACTCGGTGTTCTGGAACACCTGCGCATACTGCTCGAATCCACCGAAGACCGTGTACGAGGTCCCGTACTGGCCGCCGGTGCGGCGCACGACGCGGAAGCTCTGCCAGAGCGCGTAGCCGACGGGGGCCACGTAGAACAGCAGGAAGGGGAGGAAGAAGGGAGTCAGGAACGCGGCGACGGTGCCCGTCCGGGGGCCACCGCCGTTGAGGCGGCGACGGCCTCTGGTCGACAACATCACGTGGGGCGCGCGGGTTGACAGGTCGATCATGCTGCGGTCACTTGCCCGCCGTGGCCGGGATCGCCTGGTCCTTCATCGACTTCAACGCGGCGGCTTGGGCGGTTGCGAGGGCGTCGGTCAGTGTCCCGTCACCGGCGGTCGCTTTGGCCATCGCGTCCTGCAGCGCCAGGTTCACGTTCTTCTGCGTGGGACCCCAGGCGAAGCTGGTGTCGATCTTCTTGGACGACTCCGCGAACACATCGAAGATCTTCTCGTTGTTGTAGTAGGCAACACCTTGCGACAACGCGGGAAGCCGCAGTCCGGCGTTGGCCGCCGGGTACAGGCCGCCCAGCTCGTTCTCCAGCGCAAGGGCCTCCGGGTCGGTGTTGAGCCAGGTGTTGAACTTGACCGACTCGTACAGGTGCTTGCTGTCCTTCATGAAGGCCACCGTCGATCCGCCCCAGTCACCGGACGCACCGTTCGGGCCCCATGTCGGCATCGGGGCGATCGTCCATTTGCCGGCCTGCTGGGGCAGGTTGTCGCGGAACATGCTGTAACCCCAGGAAGCTCCGATGTAGCTGGCGATCTGGCCCTTCTGGTACGCGGCGTACATCTGCGTCGACGCGTGAGCCAGATCGGTGCGCACGAGCTTGTCGGAGATCAGCTTCTGCCAGTACTCCGCAACCTGCTTGCTCTGGGCGGACTCGACGGTGACCTGCCACTTGTCACCGGAGTAGCCGTACATCTTGGCGCTGTTCTGCCAGAGCAGACCGTTGAACCACTCGGCATTGTTCGGGTCGAAGAACGTGATGCTGACGTCCGGGTTCGCCTTGTGCAGCTTCTGCGCGGCAGCCGCGTACTCGTCCCAGGTCTTGGGGATCGCGAGGTCGTACTTCTCGAAGACGTCGTTGCGCACGTAGAGCGCCATCGGGCCGGTGTCCTGCGGGAAGGCGAACACGCCGGTACCGCCGAAGCTGGTCTGAGACCAGGTCCACGGCACGAACTTCGACTTGGCTGCGGTGGCGGCCGAGCAGGCGGAGGCGTCCACGAAGGCGTTCTGCGTGCGCAGGCTGGGGAGTTGGTCGTAGCCGACCTGCGCCAGGTCCGGAGCCTTCCCCGCCTTGAGGGCGTTGCCGAGAGTGCCGTACTGGTCGTTGGAGATGTTCTTCGTCTGAACCTGGATGTCAGGGTTGTTCTTGTTCCACAGGGCGACGACCTTGTCCATGCCTGGAACGGTGTTCCAATACTGGAGAGTGACCTTCCCCCTCGTGGGCGTGCAGGAGTCTGCGGATTCCTCACCTGAGGTGGAGGGAGAAGAACACCCTGCGAGCAGGGCGAGACTCAGGGCGGCGACGCCCGCGAGGCAGGTGCGTGTGACTGTGTTGCTCATATTTTCCGTTCCAGAGAACGACTAGCTGCGGGTGCTAGACAGGGTCGACGTTGACACCTCAGGCGGATGCCTGCTGGTTGGAACATAGGGCCGTGAGCGGTAACGTGAGCGTTCACGGGAGCGGTAACGTGAGCGCTCACAGTAGGAGGGTCAGGAAGTGATTGGGAGTCTGCGCTTCGGTACGGCCGAGTGTCAAGACTCTCGAGTCACACGTGGGGCCACTGTTGGAGAGGCAATTCGAGCCGGGGCATACTCGGTGCCCCTGCGACGCGGCCGCGTCGACCAATACGCGGAGGTAAGTGATGGCGTCGTCGGAAACCGGCTCCCGCAGGGTGACGATCGACGACGTGGCCCGGACCGCCGGCGTGTCCCGGCAAACCGTGTCACGCGCGCTCAACGACAAGGGCGAGATCGGTGTTTCCACCAAGCAGCGTGTCCTCGATGCCGCCCTCGCACTCGGATACCGGCCGAGCCGGTTCGCCAGGGGGCTCGTCCGGCAGGACGCAATCAGCGTCGGGCTCGTGATCCCCGATCTCCTCAACCCGTTCTTCACCGAGGTGGCCGCAGCCGCGCTGGACGCTGCACGGGCGCGCGGCTGGAATGTTGTCGTGTACGACACCGGCGACCGCATTGAGGAGGAGCAGGGCACGCTTGAGGTGATCGCCTCCCAAGTGGACGCCGTAGTGGGGTACCTGAGCGGGCCGGAGGACGAGATCGACAAGCTGACGCGAGGGCTCCCCGTGGTACTGATCGACCGGGAGCACCGCACCGAACGGTTCAGTTCGATCCGGATCGACGGTGAGGGAGGCGTCCACGCCGCGATCCGGCATCTGGTCGACTCGGGCCATCGGCACATCGGAATGCTCGATCATGCGGGCCGGTCCGCGCCGAGCATCCGCCACGACTGGTTCGTCAGCGCGATGTCCGCTTGCGGACTGAACCCCGGACCGGTGAGCCGCGCGGACCAGAGCGTGGAGGGCGGGGAGAGCGCACTACGGGAGCTCCTCGCCGATCACCCTGATGTGACTGCCGTGTTCGCGTTCAACGACATCGTCGCCATAGGAGCACTGCGTGCCGCCCGCCGACTGGGACGGCAGGTTCCTCAAGACCTTGCCGTGGTCGGCTTCGACGGCCTCCGGCTCGGAGCGCTGATCGAACCACCGTTGTCCACCGTGGCCCTGGACACGCGAGGGCTCGGTGCGCTCGCCGTCGAACAGACCGCCCGGCTGCTGGAGGCCAGCCCTCCGCTCAGCCCCGATGAACTGGTGGTCACGGCGGAACTAAGGCTGCGCGAATCGGCATAGCGGACGTCCCGCCACCGGCCGGCGCGGCCTTCAACGCGACCAAACGCGGTCTCCTGTGGAATAACGTTATTGCACACGATCCCGGTGCCCCTCCGTGAGAGCCCGGCCTGCGCCGTACCCCTGGACCGCGCCGTAACCCGGGATGGTCAGGTGCGTACCTCGCCGGAGCCGCGGACCTTCATGGTGACCGGGACGATCACGCTCTGTACCGGGCGGGCGGGGTCGGCGATGCGGGCGCGGAGCAGTTCCACGGCTGTCCGGCCGATCGTGGAGGTCTCCCGGGCGACCACGGTGAGGGCGGGTTGCAGGAGGTCGGCGAGAGGGACCTCGTCGAAGCCGACCATGGCCAGCCGCGAGGCCGCCTGCGGACCGAGGTGCCGCAGCACGGTGAGTGTGGTGTCCATATTGCCGGTGACCAGGGCGGTTGCCGGGTCCGGGCCGCGCAGTGCCGTGTCGAGCGCCGCGCTCACACGCTCGGGGGTGATCTCGCCGGGGTGCACCAGGCCTTCGGCCGCCTCGCCGTGGGCGCGCAGGGCCGCGCGGAAGGCCGCGGCGCGCTCCCGGCCGGAGAAGACGCGCTCGCTGTCGCCGATGTAGGCGATACGGCGGTGTCCGTGCTGGTGGAGGTGGTGGAAGGCTATGCCGATGCCGGAGGCGTTGTCGGACATGACGCAGTCCACGGAGATCCCGCTCATCGGGCGGTCCATGGCCACCAGCGGCACGCCCGCGTCCAGTTCGGGCTGGAGGTAGGCGGGGTTCTCGCCGAACGGTTCGACGATGATGCCGTCGAGGCGTTGCCGACACATGGAGACCAGGATGTCGCGCTCCCTGGCCTCGTCGAAGTCCGTGGAGGCGGCCAGGAGGGTCAGGCCCGCGTCCCGGGCCGTTCGTTCGATGGCGGCCAGTTCGGGGTTGACCTCGGCGATGCGGCGGACGGCGGCGCCGATGGTTTTGGTGACGCCGGTGCGCAGTTGCCGGGTCCGTTCGTCGGGGCGGTAGTTCAGCGCGGCGATCGCGGCCTCGACCTTGGCGGCGTACTCCGGCCCCTCCGTGGGGTCGTTGTTGACCACCCGTGAGACGGTGCGCAGGGCCACCCCGGCCTCGCGCGCGACGTCGACCATCGTCGGGCGCTTGGGCCGTCCCCCGTTCTCACGCGGTGCTCGCGTCATCCGGCAGCTCCTCCTCGAAACATCGGACCGATAGAGGCTGATCCACTTCGGCGCGGTGAGCGAGCCGTCCGCCGCCGCACCGCGTGAGCCCTGTCTCACCAGGGCAGCGCCCCTTGGCCATGCAACGAGTTGCATATGAGGATCGGGGGATGGCGCTCGAGCACGCGATCCTCGTCTCCCTGCTGGAGAAGCCGGGCTCCGGCTATGAGTTGGCCCGGCGGTTCGAACGGTCCATCGGATACTTCTGGACCGCCACGCACCAGCAGATCTACCGCGTTCTCAAGCGCATGGAGAGCGATGGCCTGCTCGCCGTCCGCGGGTTGCCGCAGCGGAGTCGGCCGGACAAGAAGGAGTACTCCGTCGTAGGCCCCGGCCGCGCTGCCCTCTCTCAGTGGCTGCACGAACCGATCGAACCCGAGAGCATCCGGCACGACCTCGCCGTGAAGATCCGCGGCGCGGCCTTCGACGACCCGTCCGTGCTGATCCGTGAGGTCGAACGGCACCGTCAGGTGCACAGCGACCGGCTCGCGCACTATCTAGCCGGGGAGCTGCGTGACTTCACCGGACCGGCGGCCCCCACCCTGCTCGACGCCGGTCAGGAGCTGCAGCATGTCGTGCTGCGCGGTGGCATCGCCTACGAGCGGATGACGATCGCCTGGCTCGACGACGTACTCGCCACCCTCCGCCGGCTCGGCACGCCACACCCGGATACCTGAGCTGCCGGCACCCGCCGCCCGCGCTCCGCACCCTTCATTTCCGCACCCTTCACCCTCAACCCTCGGAAGGCGGACCTCCATGGCCGACTCCCTCCTGTTCAACCCGCGCACGTACGACCCGGCGCAGTTCGACCCTGAGACCCGCAGGTTGCTGCGTGCCACCGTCGACTGGTTCGAGGACCGCGGCAAGCGCAGGCTCATCGAGGACTACCGTTCCCGCGCCTGGCTGGCCGACTTCCTCGCGTTCGCCGCCAAGGAAGGGCTGTTCGCCACCTTCCTCACCCCGGCGTCCGCCGCCGGCCACAAGGACCAGCGCTGGGACACGGCGCGGATCGCCGCCCTCAACGAGATCTTCGGGTTCTACGGTCTCGACTACTGGTACGCATGGCAGGTGACCATCCTCGGTCTCGGACCGGTCTGGCAGAGCGACAACACCTCGGCCCGCACCCGCGCGGCGGAACTCCTCGCACAGGGTGAGGTGTTCGCCTTCGGCCTCTCCGAGAAGACCCATGGCGCCGACATCTACTCCACCGACATGCTGCTGACGCCGGACGGCAACGGCGCCTTCAGGGCGGAGGGTTCCAAGTACTACATCGGCAACGGCAATGCCGCCGGGCTCGTCTCGGTCTTCGGCCGACGCACCGACATCGAGGGCCCGGACGGCTACGTCTTCTTCGCCGCCGACAGCCGCCACCCGGCCTATCACCTCGTGAAGAACGTCGTCGACTCCTCGAAGTATGTCAGCGAGTTCCGCCTCGAGGACTACCCCGTAGGCCCGGACGACGTCCTGCACACGGGCCGCGCCGCCTTCGACGCCGCCCTCAACACCGTCAACGTCGGCAAGTTCAATCTCTGCACCGCCTCGATCGGCATCTGCGAGCACGCGATGTACGAGGCGGTCACCCACGCGCACAACCGCATCCTGTACGGCCGCCCCGTCACCGCCTTCCCGCACGTGCGCCGCGAGCTGGCCGACGCGTACGTCCGCCTCGTCGGCATGAAGCTGTTCAGCGACCGCGCCGTCGACTACTTCCGCTCCGCCTCTCCGGATGACCGCCGCTATCTGTTGTTCAATCCGATGACGAAGATGAAGGTGACCACGGAGGGCGAGAAGGTCATCGACCTGATGTGGGACGTGATCGCCGCCAAGGGCTTCGAGAAGGACACCTACTTCGCACAGGCCGCCGTCGAGATCCGGGGGCTGCCCAAGCTCGAGGGCACGGTCCACGTCAACCTCGCGCTGATCCTCAAGTTCATGCGCAACCACCTCCTGAACCCGGCCGAGTTCGCGCCTGTGCCGACCCGCCTCGACGCGGCCGACGACACGTTCCTCTTCGAGCAGGGACCGGCCCGTGGCCTTGGCTCCGTGCGCTTCCACGACTGGCGCCCCGCCTACGGCGCATACGCCGGAGTGCCGAACGTCGCCCGCTTCAGGGAGCAGGCCGACGCCCTGTGCGAGTTCGTCACCACCGCGGCCCCCGACGAGGAGCAGAGCCGCGACCTCGATCTTCTTCTCGCCGTCGGCCAGTTGTTCGCGCTGGTGGTGCACGGCCAGCTGATCCTGGAGCAGGCCCGCCTGACGGACCTTGACGAGGACGTGCTCGACGAGTTGTTCTCCGTCCTCGTCCGCGACTTCTCCGCCTTCGCCGTAGAACTGCATGGCAAGGACTCCGCCACTGCGGATCAGCAGAGCTGGGCGCTCGGTGCGGTCCGGCGTCCCGTCGTCGACGAAGCGCGTTCGAAGCGCGTCTGGGAGCGTGTCGAGGCACTGTCCGGGGCGTACGAGATGACGCCCTGACAGCACCCCCAGGGGGCTTGGGGGGCTTGTCGACACGTGACGATCATGGTCCCCGGGAGCAGTGACGCCCGTACCGTGGCCTCCGCGCGACCTGCCGCGCGGGGGCCACGGTAGGTGGTGCCGACTTCGCCACGTACCCGCCGTCGCCATCGCCTTGGTGGGCGCCGTCGGGGTCACGCCGGTCGGCTCGGCAGCGCACGGCAGATGCGGTACCGGCCCGTCGGGACCGACCGTTCAGGACGCCATGGCGATGGCTCCCTCACGGGTCAACCCCTGCCCGGCAGCGATCCGGTGCGAGTTCCCGCAGTCTGCTCGTCCTCGTACGGCGGGGACTGGTGCTCGGCGCGGGGGATGAAGTAATCGGCGTCCTTCGGCCGATGGGCTCCCGGGCGTGGACGCGGCGCCGGCTCGAGATGGGGGATGTGCTTTCCAGTGCCTGGTCCGGAGATGGACCGCAGCTGCTGCTCGCCCACCTTCGACGCCGCATGGACATGGGGAGGGCCCGTTCCGTCGGGGGCGGGCCCACCCGGTCAGCAGGAGGTCAGACGCGGTCAGCTGCGATGAGGAGGTACTGGAAGGAGCCGTCCTTGTAAGAGTTGATGAACGCGTCCTCAATTCCCGTGACCAGCGAAGACGTGGCCCGCAGCTCCCAGTAGGGCAGGGTGTCGGGGGTGAGATCGAGGACGGCCTGCGGAACGAGGCGATTGTCGGCCATGGCGCGTAGGTACTCCCGGCGCGAGTGGATGTTGCACTCGAAGTGCGCGTTGATCTGGGAGACCCACTTCGAGGGCTGGCCGTACCGCGGGTTCCAGCAGCCGGTGATGATCACGTAGCGACCGCCGACCGCGAGGATGCGGGAGTGTTCGGCGAAGAGGTCGTGCAGGTCGACGTACATGCTTGACTCGTTGTTCCACGAGGCCGCGGCACGCCCAGTCTCGAAGGGCGTGGCGAGCATGTTGCAGACGCGGGCGCGGACGTGGTTCTGGATGCGGAGTTCGTCCGCACGCCGGTTGGCGAAGTCGGCCTGCTTGGCCGACAGCGTGACTCCTTCGACCCTGCATCCGAAGCGCTGGTGCGCCATCACCATCGAGCCGCCGCGGCCGCAACCGGCGTCCACCAGGGTGTCGTCTCGCCCGATGTCACCGAGGTGCCCCAGCAAGAATTCGGCCTGCACCGACTCCAGTCGGTGGAGCTCGGCGATCAGCTTCTGCTCGCTCTCGCTCTCGCTGTCCTCGGCGTCGCCGAGTGCGGCGTGGTCGACTTCACCGATGCCGTAGTGGTGGTGGTAGAGACCGTCGACATCGCCGAGACGCAGGTTCACGGGCCTGGCCTCCCCGTCCCAGTAGCGGGCGATGTCCCCCTGGTAGGGCGTGGCCGGGCCGGGGATGCGCAGAGGGGTGCCGGTGGTGGGGGCGGTGAGTTCGGTGCTGGTCACAGATGAGTCCATTCTCTTACCAGAAGTCGGGCAGGCTGTAGCGATAGGTGTTGGTCCGGTGCCAGTCGTGGTTGCCGTCGACCCATGCGGCCACGCCCCGCAGGAAGCGCTGCACGCTCGGGAGGGGCACGGCGGCGGCCAGGGCCGCGGCTTCGGTCTCGAAGTCGTGCATGAGGTCGTTGTGGACCTCGACCGACTTCAGATAGGCGTCCCGGTCGGAGAGGCCCTCACGTTCCGCGATCACGACCGGCAGGTTCAAGTGCCGACCGGGAGCGTTGAGTTCCTTTGTGTACGAGTACAGGTCGTTCACGAGGGTCGTCGCGTTCGCCGCGAGCACGATGACCTTCTGCATGGCCGGTTGGGCGTGCAGGTCCGCCGGCAGTTCGTAGCCGCCGACGGTGTCGGTGATGGTGGGGCAGGGGCGGAAGTTGTTGAACTGGCGCATCGCCAGGTACTCCCACACCTCAGGGACGTGGTCCATCTGGGCCCAGGCGGCCTCGGCCAGGTAACCCATGTGCAGCCGGGCCATGTCGTGCCGGAACCGGTCGGCCTGGGCGGGGCTGCTCGCTTGGACGAAGTACTCCATGGCGGAGCGGTAGGCACGCCGGGGCGCGTCCGCATGGAGCGATTTCGCCCATTGCGGCTGGTACTCCTCCGTCGTGTACAGGGGGTCGAGGGCGGTGTGCGCCAGCAGAAGACGTTCACCGAGGCCGATGGGTGAGCCCCCGTGGTCCTCGCAGTAGCAGTCGTCCACCGCGTTCTCGGCCACCATCAGCCGTGTGGCGATCATCAAGTGGTCGATGGTGGGCGCGTCTGGGTGGCAGCCGACCATGTAGCGGCCCACGGAGAAGCCGTCGAACTCCTTCTCCCAGTCCTCGGGGTACAGGGCGACCTCGTCCAACGCCCAGGACTTGATCCTGCGGCTGATCTCCTCGACCCGTACCGGATCGGGCTCGGGCACTGGGTGGTGGTAAAGGCCGGGGATCGGCCGGCCCTTCGCGGCAGCTGCCGGCGGCTCCGGAGGCGTCGGCGGCTTCTCCCGCAGGATCAGGCGCAGGCCCGCTGTGCCAAGGCCGCTGGGGCCACGCAGGATCCGTTCCAGGTCGGCGCTCGGTGCCTGCACCTCGAGTGCCGGGGCGTCGAGCGGAGGCGGGGCGGGCGCGGACATCGCGGGCGGGGTGGGCAGGGAAGGCACGCAGGGTGGTCCGCCGGTGGCGGCCTTGATGTCGCAGGCGCGGGCCGCGGCGTCAGCGAGTACGTGCGCCCCGAAGTGGGAAACGGCCTCCGGAAGGCTCGACTGCGGAGGTGTCGGCTCAGGCGCGGGCATCCATGGCTCCTTGGGGGTAGGCGGCTGTTCCGGGGCCCTTCGGGCATGCGCGACCGACCCGGAGGGTCCGGGGTGCCGCACCATGTCTTCCGGGCCGAGCCCGCTACTTGGGCCAGCGGGCGATCTGCACGTTCTCCAGCACGCCTACCGCGTCCGGCACGAGGATGGCGGCGGAGTAATAGGTGCTGACGAGGTAGGAGGTGATCGCCTTCTCGTCGACGCCCATGAAACGGACCGACAGACCCGGTTCGTACTCGTCCGGCAGACCGGTCTGACGCAGACCGATGACCCCCTGGTTCTCCTCGCCGGTACGCATGATGAGGATCGAGCTGGTCGTCTCCTTGGTGATGGGGATCTTGTTGCACGGGAGGATCGGGACCCCGCGCCAGGCCGGGACCTGCTGGCCGCCGAGGTCGACGTGGTCCGGATAGAGCCCGCGCGCGTTGAACTCACGCCCGATCGCCGCGATCGTCCGGGGATGCGCGAGGTAGAACTTCGACCCGCGACGGCGGCAGAGCAGCTCGTCCATGTCGTCAGGCGTCGGCGGGCCGGAGTGCGTCTGGATGCGCTGCTTGAAGTCGGCGTTGTGGAGCAGACCGAACTCCCGGTTGTTGATGAGCTCGTGCTCCTGGCGTTCGCGCAAAGCCTCGATGGTGAGCCTGAGTTGCTCCTTGGTCTGGTTCATCGGCCCGTTGTAGAGGTCGGCGACCCTCGTGTGGATCCGCAGAATGGTCTGGGCGACCGAGAGTTCGTACTCGCGCGGTTTCAGTTCGTAGTCGACGAACGCGCCGGGCAACTCGTGCTCGCCGGAGTGGCCGGCCGACATCGCGATCTCCGCCTCGCCGCGATGGTTCTGCCGCCGGCGCGAAAGCGATGTGAACTCTTCGAGGTGGTCCCGGAGACTCGGCGCTGTGGCCAGCACGGCCGCGAAGTCGGCGCGCGACAGGGTGAGCAGTGTGCCCGAGGTCTCGGCGACGGCGGTCTGCTCCCAGCGGGCGTCCTCGTCCAGCAGGGCGTTCTCTCCGAACCGGTCGCCATCGGCGAGTACGTCCAGGGCGACCTCGTCGCCGTACCCGCCGACGGAGGTCTGGCTGATACGGCCGTGGGCGATCAGGTGGAGCTGGTCCGCGGGCGTCCCGCGCTCGACCAGCGTCTCGCCGGTCCGGAAGTCGCGTTGCACGCACCGCTCGGCGATGGCAGTCAGCACCTCCATGTCGTCGAAGCCTCGCAGCAGCGCCAGTTCACCGAGCTCACGGGGGATCACCCGGACGTCGGCGCCGTCCTGGACGAACTCCACGCTCCCGTCACCGACGGTGTAGGTCAGGCGACGGTTCACCCGGTAGGCCCCGCCCTTGGTCTCCACCCAGGGGAGCATCCGCAGCAGCCAGCGAGAGGTGATCTCCTGCATCTGCGGGGCGGACTTGGTCGTGGTGGCGAGGTTGCGGGCAGCCGCCGTGCCCAGGCTGGATTGCCGGGGCGGCTCCAGTCGTGCCTCTGGGCTCGAGTCAACAGTCATCGGGGGAGCGCTCCTTGGGCAGGGCGACAGCGCGCAGGTATGGACGCGACCGGGCAACAGGAGGGAAAGGGGGTATACAAACGGGAATCCGTCTAGATCCAGAGAAATGCTAATGGCCACCTCGCCCGCTGGGCCAAGGGAAGTCTTCGACATTAACTCGATGCGATGATCATGCCTGCGCGATGTTTGCCTGGGCACCGACGGAATTCAGCCCCAATTGCGTCGCGTTCCAACGAGCGGCAGTTTGGGCTCCCGCGGTGCGGGGCGACGAGTCGTGGGAGCGCTGAAGTGCCGTACAACCAGGCCGTCGTTGGCGTTCGGGCCCGTGAGGTGGTCATGCCGACTCCGAAGGCCGTTCCGGGTTTGACCGAGACTCCAGGTTGTGACTGTGGCCTGGGGTTTCGTGGTTTGACGGTAGTAGTTGGTCCCGTATTCGGCGGGTGGGATGTGCCCTGTCCCGCCGTGCAGCCGACGATGGCAGTACCAGTCGACAGCGGGCAGGGAGGCACGGTGGCACCGCGACTGGGTGGCGAGAGTGACAAGTTCGGCAACCGCTACGGGGGAGCCTGGACGATCAGACATGCTGTGTACGTGCTGCTGGGCTCGGGCACGTCGCTCTGCGTGGAGCCGGGTGGGCCGTTGGGCGACGGAGTCGAGTTCGTCTACAGACATGACCACGGGACGGAGGTGCACCAGGTCACGCGGCAGATCCGCAACGGTAGAGTGGTCGGCCGTCTTTACGGGCTTGTCCTCGCCCTCGGTGGACGCTGCGGGGCCGCATGCGGCCGGGGACCTCGTCGAGCAGTCAGGGCCCGCATGTTCACCGAGTCGACCGCGCACCTTGACCAGTCCAGCTCGGTGTCGGTGTCGAAGGAGAACCTCCAGAATGCTGGACGCCGACCTCATCGTCATGGCACCCATCGGCATCGAGGCGTCCAAGATCTCGGCCGACGCGCTCTACGCGTCACTCCCCGCGGTGAAGAAGGGCCACTCCGTCGTCTTCGACGACCACGCGATCAGCCAGGCCTTCGCCACCACCTCCGTGCTGTCTGTGGGCTACGCCATCGACAAGGTCGTGCCGATGTTCGCGGGCGCCCTGAAGTGACGCGGGCCGCCCTCAGAAGGCGTACCGCACGCGCTGATCAGAGCGCATGCGCCCTGGTCAGCACCCCGAGCCGGTAGGAGACGTCGAGCGCAGGGTTTCGCGGCGCCCCAGGGTTTGTTGATGGAGGTCGGCAGCTTCGGCGAACCGGCCGGTTCCGGTGAACGCTCGGGCGAGTTCGTATCGGTCGGCCAGCGCCTCCGGCGCCGTCTGATCCCGTGTGGCGGCGGCAGCCGCTTCGCCGAGGGAACGGGGGGCGCGTAGTCGCCGCGGGCGTAGCTCTGGACGCGCAGCCCGCGGACGAAGGCCGTCGGCCTCGTGGACCCGACTGCGTAACGCGTCGTGGATACGCTCGACGGGGCCGTCGTCGTGGCACCAGGTGAAGTATCAGTACGCGGTTGGCCACGGCGTGAAGTCCTTCGGTAGTTGCCTCCAGGCGCACTCGGTCCGCACCACGTAGAAGATCGCGTCCACGATTCGCCGCCGCGGGTGCCTCTCCCGACGGCCTTCCTTCGGCCCTACTCGGGGTGCGGGTGAGAACCGTGTCACCGATCCTGCTGGGCAATTCCGTTGCGGGTTGTTTGCGATGCTCGTTGGCCGTGCAGCGGTCGTGCTCTTCCGTCTGCGGCCGCGGGGTGGGGTGTGGGGTGTCGATGCGGGCGCGGCCGTGGCCGCAGGTGCCGAAAACGACCGGACGGGCAGCGCGGGCCGCGGCGGCGAGGGGACCTTGCCGTTGGCGATGAGGGTCCGCAGCGCACCCCACGCGCACGCCGCGCTGAAGCGACGAGTTCGCAGTGGTGTACACGATGCGTCGAAGGACGGCTTGGCCTACCGACGAAGACCTGGCGTCGGCGAAGTCTTGCGCGCCGGTCCGGCGGAGGTAGTGGCAGTGGCGGGCGACGGCCTGGTGGCGCCGTCTCCATCTCGACCAGTTCATCGCGTGAACGCGTAGGTGGTGTGGGAAAGTTGGTCTTGTCCGGCAAGTTGCCAGGAGTCTGCGGACCTCTGCCACAGTGAAGGCTGCGAGGCGGGCCGTGTCGTTTCTTCGGCCCCCCTCGACTGCCGCGGCGGCCATGGCGGCGAGGAAGGCATGGGTGAGCATGGCCAGGGTGATGTGCCGATACCAGCCGATGTAGCGGCGTACCGCGTACTCCTCCAGGCCGGACGCGTTCCTCGCCGCCTGGAAACACTCCTCTATCGCCCAGCGGGACCCGGCAATGCGGACCAGCTCGGCGACGGTGATGCCGGTCGGCCCGTAGGCCAGGTAGAAGGCCACCTCGTTGGGCCTTTTGATGCTGCGGCGGGCCAGCATCCAGCGCCGGTGGGCGGGCTCCTCCCCGTCGAAGAAGTCGATGACCGGCAGCTGGGCTGCGGCCCAGTCGAATACGCGCGGACCCTTGCTCCGGCACCGCACGACAGGCGCTGCCAGGCGTCATCCGGAGCCTCGGCGATCAGCTGGTCCATGCGCCAGATCCCGGCCTCAAGTTCAGCCGCCCACGGCCCAGTTCCAAGATCCTCGATCACGCTCGGACCCTGCCCGCCATCAGGTCACTACACTCAAAATCAGACCCCTGACCAGCAGGAATAGCGAACCGCTGCTGGAGTACTAGAAGTACCCTGATGAGGTGAGCGAGCTTCCCAGCCAGGAACACCCCGTGCAGCTGATCCGAGTGATCTGGACGCTGCACCGGGTTCTGAACCAGCGACAGTCGCCTCCCATCGGCGAATCAAGACGTCCGCTCGCCCAGGTCGAAGTGCTGCGCCTGGTCGAGAGCCAGCCGGGCATCAGCGTCCGCGAGGTGGCCACGACGCTGCGCATGCAGCCCAACAACGTCAGCACACTGGTCACTCAGCTCACCCGTGACGGCTACATCGAACGCCGTACCAACCCCCAGGACAAGCGCTATGTGGAGCTGCATCCCACAGGCAAGATGCACACGGCGATCAACGAGGTGAACGAAAGCCTCAACGAGGCCATCACCGAGGTCCTGGAGCAGTTGTCGCCAGAGGCGTCCCAGCGCATCATCGCCGCGATCCCCGACCTGTGGGAACTCGCCCAGACGCTCGCCCGTCCACAGAAGTGAGGGCGCGTCAGGGCATCGGTGTCATGACGCGGGCGGAGCCCGGTAGTAGCGCGCGGCTCCGATGTGCAGGGGAATGGGGGTCCGGCCCATGGCGGCGGGGTCGACGGGACGGGTGACCGGGCCGCGCTCCGGGTCCAGGTGGTGGCACTGCCCCTCAAGCGCGTGCCGCGTCTCCCCCAGAATCCACGCGACGGCGTAGGCGACGTCGTTGGCGAGATCGGCGCGGGTGAGCACCAGGAAGTCGGAGAAGTCGAGGGTGCGGAAGGCGGCACGGCCGGGGAAACAGCCGTCCTCCACGGTCGCCGCCGGCCGGCAGAAGTCCTCGTAGAGACCGGTCAGGACGTCCTCCTCGATCTCGAGGATGTTCAGGTCACGGCCGATCTCCTGCCAGTGCGGCAGCATGACCGCCTCCTGGACTATGGCGTTCGCCCGGCCTTCCTTCACCTGGGCCAGCGACTCGAACGGCCGCTCGTTCTCCAGCAGTTCGCCGCCCCATCCGACGACGTCGACCCCCGACCGGGTCAACACCTCGTGCGCGGCCAGGCCCACGTGGTGTTCACCGTTGTTGAAGGACGTGGCGAGCCGCAGCGCCGGCCTGTGCTCGCGCAGTTCGGCGAAGGTGGTGATTCCGAGGTCCTTGTGGCGGCGGGGGCGGCCAGGGCCACCTGTGCCTCACCCCTGTCCACGGCCCGGACGGCATCGCTGTGGCCGCGGCTGTTCCAGGTGGCGATCCGGGTGTGCGGCCCACAGCGGTCCGCCGGCTCCTGGGCGATCCATCCGCAGACCCGATGCAGGTCGGCCGTGCCCCAGTCACCGCGCAGATGCAACGTCAGAGAGCGCTCGATCCTGGGCTCGGCAGGCCGGACCGCGGGGGCGGCGGATGAATTCATCCTGAAACAGAGGACGTTCGTCCTGCTCCGCGGTTCACATCGAGGGCGTGCGACCTGGATTCCAGAGGTAAATATACAGATATACCTCTATAGATAGATTCACCCACGGGAAGGCCTGCCATCGAGCCAGTGTTGCTATCTAGTGCTAGAGCTATAGTTTTAGACTCATCAGTGATCACGACATCAGGAACCGAGACATGCCTTCCACTCCCACAGACCACCCGGCGAACGTCACCGCCGTTCGCCTGCTACGCACACCCAAGCTGTGGCTCCCGCCGGCAGTGCTGCTCACGGTCGCTCTCACCCTCATCACGCTGCTCTTCAACGGCAGCATCGCGAATCCCGGCGGCGACCTGCGGGACGCCCCCATCGGTCTGGTCAGCCTGGACAAGGGGGCCGCCAGGGGACAGGCCCCGCCGGTGAACATCGGCCACAAGGTCGTGGAGGGCATAGCCGCACGACCGCAGAAGCCCCACACGCAGGTGGAGTGGAAGACGTACACCTCCCTGGAGGACGTGAAGAAGGCGATCGGGCGGAACGAGTTGTTCTCGGCGGTCGTCCTGCCGAAGGACTACAGCGCCAAGATGCTGAGCCTCATGGGCCGTCACCCCGAGAAGCCCGTGGTCACGGTCCTGACCAACCACGGTTCGGGAGCCATGGCCGCCTCGATCGGCGAGAAGATCGCCACGAACTCGGTCCTGGCCGCGTCCTCGGGCGCCGCCGAGGTGGCCCTGCAGCAGAGGCAGAAGGCCGGAGCCGAAGTGCGCGCCGCCAATCAGGTCCTGCTGAAGGACCCCGTCACCGTCGCCACGGCGCCGGGAGCCCCCCTGGGTGAGCGCACCGGGATGGGCATGACCGCGTTCTTCTACGCGATCCTGCTGATGCTCTCCGGCTTCCTCGGAGCGAACCTCCTGCACGCGGCGCTCGACGGCGGCCTCGGTTACACCCCGAGCGAATTCGGGCCCAAGCGACACGTCGTCGCTCCCCAGCACATCAACCGACGCCAGACCCTGCTGGCCAAGTGCCTGATCATGGTCGGCGTCGCCCCGATCCTGTCCGCCACGATCCTGGCGATGTCCACGTGGGCCCTCCATCTCGACCTGCCGAATTCGCTGCTGCTGTGGCTGTTCAGCAGTGCGGCGATCGCAGCGGTGGGAATCGGCGCCCTGGCCATGCTGGCCGTGCTGGGCGGTCCTGGCGTCCTCATCGGCGTGATCTTCTTCATCGCGGCCTCCATCCCCACCTCGGGCGGCGCGATCCCGCTGAACGCGATGCCCCCGTTCTGGCGGTTCCTCGCCATGTTCGAACCACAGCGAGCTTTCACCGACGGTGTCCGCGCCATCATCTACTTCGACGGGCAGACCGCCGCGGGACTCGACCGCGCCTGGACCACGATCGGCATCGGAACCCTGATCGCCCTCATCGTCGGCTTCGGCATGACCTGGCTCTACGACCACAAGGGCTGGCACCGCATCCACCCGCACGCCCTCACCCGGCTGCGGCACTTCCTCCACCGCGAGCACGAAGCGGCGCACGCCGAAGCCACGGCGACCGCGTAACCGCACCACCACAGTCTCCCGTGCCGCATGGAGCACGGGACGGCCGCCAGGAGCAGGGGACGGCATCACCGGCGGCCGCATCCGGCCCTCGCGAGGGCCGGCGGGCGGCGCAGCCACGGAGACGACCTCCGGCTGCGCCGCCCTCGGCGTCCCGGCGACTTCCGGACGACGTGGGAGAAGACCGAGAAGGTGCACAGGGCGGGTGAGGCTGATCCTCTGGAGTGGACACCCTGACAAGGGATCTTGATGGTCCAGGGAGGGATGTCCAGGTGGGACGCAAGTCTCCGTATCCGGAGGAGTTCAGGAAGGACGCGGTCGCGCTCTATCGTGCCGCGGGCGGCAAGCGCACATACGCGGCGATGGCGGCGGACCTCGGCATCACCGCCGAGTCGCTTTCGGACGTGGGTCCGCAAGGAAAACGAGTCGCAGTCACTTATCGGGCGCCGCGCGGCCGGTGGGAGTCCGGCTGAGGAACTGGCCCGGTTGCGGGCGCAGTACGCCCGGCTGCTGAAGGCGGAGAAGGAGTGGCAGCTGGAGCGCGAGATCCTGCGCCGGGCAGCCGCCTATTTCGCTCGGGAGGTGAAGTGAGCTCCCACCGCTGGGACTTCGTCTCCGAGAATCGCGCCGCCTTCGGCGTGAAGCGGATCTGCCGGGTCCTGGGCGTCTCCCGCTCCGGCTACTACCAGCACCGAGCCACTGCAGACGCCCGCGCCGAGCGAGCCGTTGAGGAAGAGCGAACGGTGTCGGAGATCCGACAGATCCATGCCGATCACCAGGGCGCCTGTGGCGCCCCGCGCGTCCATGCCGAACTCCGCTCCCGCGGGCGAAAGATCAACCGCAAGCGCGTGAGCAGACTGATGAGGATCAACCGCACCGTCGGACGGCACCTGCGGCGCAAGAAGCGTACGACCATTCAGGACAAGACGGTCCCGCCTGTGCCTGACCTGGTGATGCGTGACTTCACGGCGGACATGCTCGACACCAAGTGGTGCGGCGACATGACGTACGTCGCCGTCGGCTCGGCCTGGCTGTAGCTCGCCACGGTCATCGACATCTACTCGCGGCGCGTGATCGGCTGGTCGATCGCGGACCACATGCGCACCTCGCTGGTCACCGACGCGATCGAAATGGCGGTGGCTGCCCGCGGCGGCCTGGTCCACGGCGTCGTCTTTCACACGGACAGGGGCGCGCAATATGGATCGGCCGCCTTCGCCGAGGTCTGCCGTCGGCTACCTCACGCCAGCCGAATACGAACGGCAATTGATCACGTCACCTACGCTGTCACTCGTCGCGTGAGACCCGGTGTCCACCCCCGGGGATCAACCTCACCGCGACGGCCGCACCGGCGATCTGAGCAAGCCCCAGATCTTGACAATCGGCCGCGGCGAACTCAACGTGGCCGCACATCTGTTGAACAGCATCGGTCCGAATCGAGAAGCGGGCCAATGCCATGCAACCAACGGATACGGCGCGCGGATGCGTCGTCCAGCGGTCACGACCCGGACACATCTGCGCAGGAGTGTCACACAGGCTGCACACGCCCCTTCGGAAGCCTCGCTACCGTTGCTCGCGGCTCGCTCCCCAGTGCGCAATGAACACAGGAAGACTGCAGATGGACTACTGCTACACGTGCCGTCGGCATCTCAACGGCGCCCTTGTATGCCCCGGGTGTGGCGCCTACGCCCCGGGCATCGCTCCCCTCGCCGACGGAACGCCCGCGACGGGCGCGGCATCGCGGCAAGCCCCGTCCCACCTGTGGCACGACGCGAATCCCGGCGCCGAGGAATTCAGCGAGGCACTGCAGGAGCACCCGTACAACGGCCCGGACTCCCCCTTCCCCGCGCCGATGGGCCGGGCGGCACGGCGTCACCAGCGGGAACGCTGGAAGAAGACCCAGCGCAGGGCCCTGGTGGCCACCGCGGTCGCCCTGGTCGGCGGCGGCCTGACCGTCTCCTCGATAGACCGACAGTCCACAGATCGAACGCAGGCAGCATCCGCGCCCGCCAGGGAGGCCACGGGGATCGCGGAGGAGCAGGCCACGGAGCCCACTCCGGCCTCGTCGACGATGGCCGAGACGCACCGGTCCCAGCACACGTCGTCCGCTACCCGCTCCTCCACGACGAACGCACCGCACGAGCAGGCCGCCGCCACACCCCAGGCCACGCCGACGACCCAGGCGATCCAGCAGGCCGGCGTCACCACTCCACTGACGACGGCGACGTCCTCTGTCGAGCCGCAGGCCGCCTCCACGGTGTCCGATGCCACGGACACCGCTACGGAGACGACGGCCTCGCCCACGCCCTCGGCCACCGACAGCACCGGCACCTCGTCGGCGACCACCTCACCGTCCGAGTCCTCCTCGTCGTCCTCGTCCTCAGGGCTCTGCCTGCTCGGGCTGGTGTGCATCAGCTGATCCCGCGCACCTCGGTGGACCCCGTAATCGCTGACCGAGTACAAGGGGCAGACCCAGAACGTCGTCTACGCCGCCCAGAGCCAGGCCGAAGACGAGGCGATCCGGGACAGGTTCATCGGCAACAAACAGGTCCGCGTGATCTGGCCGGACCGCGCGTTCGACACGCACCGTGTCCAGCCTCTCGTCCGCAAGACCGACGGCGAGACCATCCGGATCACTCCCGGCGAGGCTCTCGAGAAGGCACCCACCGTGCCCGATTCCACGTCCAAGTCGGGCAGGGGCGGGAAGCTCGGTAAGCTCCTGGGCGGTCTGGGACTCCTCGGCGACGTGTACTTGGTCTGGGACGCGACGCGATCGTGGCAGCGGGGCTACGACGGCTGGGTCGTGTCCTGCGACCCGGCGCCGACGGCGTGACGAAGAGGTCGAGGAAAGGGCCATGGCGAAAGAGCGAGTGACCGTATGCGTCCCTCGTTGTGCTCCGGGGGACGTCCCCCGGGCCGTCGGTGCGGCCATGGCGCCGTACGACTACAACCGCGACGCCGGACCCGGCGTACCAGACGTCGAGACCTGGTGGGACTACTGGCAGATCGACGGCGGGGGCTGCGAGTTCCCGGTCGTCCCGGGGCACGAGGCGGACCCGCGCCTCATCCGTGGGTCCGAAACCATCTCCGGAGAGCCGCGCAACGTTCCGCCCTCGCTCTGCGACGGCGGGCCGCGTGCGCTCCTGGACCTCGAAAGGCCCCGCGCGCAGGCAGCCGCCAAGGCGCGCCGGGCCTTCGAAGCCTGGCAGACGTTCGCCTCCGTGTACCCGCCCGCACGAGCCATGAACGACTTCTGGGCCAGGCACGTCGCCGACCCCCAGGGCTATCCGCAGACACAGGCCCTGGAGGACTTCCGCACGCAGCCGGTCATCACGGCGCTCCTGGACCACCCGGAACTGGAGGACCTCGTGGGCGGCGACCCGGTCGCCCGTTTCGGCGACGACCTCGACACCCTGGTACGCGAAGCCGCGGATGATGCCCTGCCCGGGCACGCCCTGCTGACCCTGGACGGACGCTGGTTCACCATCGCGGGTACCGAGCGACGCCGCTACTTCAACGAGTACCTCGACGCACTTCCGGCCGACGCGTACGTCGTCCGTGTGCTGTACCACGGGTGAGGCCGGCGCCCGCTATGCAGATGTCCCGGAAGAGACCGGGCGGTCCCGTGACCTGCCGCGATGGGTAGTTGCGCCTCGCTGACCCGTGCAGATGGTCTTACGGCTGTTTCACGGTCATGCCCGTTGATGCGGCCGGGCCCTCCGCCTGGTAGACGGCGGGCCCGATCGCTAGCTACTTCCTGCGATTCCAGAAGTTCTCCCACCACTTCACGCGATCCGACGAACTGCGCGGCATCACAGCACGGACCAGCCCAATCAGAAGGGCGAGCGTCAGCAGACCGACAACGGCCTGCCATGGAGTGTCGGGTGGCAGGAAGCCGACCACAGACATTTTGGATCTCCAAGGTACTCCCGAACCTGAACAGCGACAGCACTATTCGAAGCCCCTCCCCAGGGGCGTACACGGGCGGTTCAGGCAGCCAATGTGACAAGGGGAGTGCCCAGCGGTTGCGGTGCCCGCGGGACCGAGGTTGCAGCGAGTCGAAGCACCCCACAGGGGGCCGATTCGGTGACCGACATCTCGCAGCTGATGCCATCGCCGCCGACATCACACAGCTCATCTAGACGTGCAGCCACGAGGAGTTGGAGAGCCGCGAACCGCGCCTCCTCGGCGGCGATCTCCTCCGTCGAAGGCAGTGCGTCGAAGCGTGCCCAGAGGGCGACGAGCCCAGTCGGCGCCCCGGCTGGGACATCCCACACGATCTCGTCATGTGCGGGCGGAGCAGTGATCGAGGGTAGACGCGTGTCCTCCTCGACTGAGGCAAGCAGACGCCGAGTCAGCTCGGCGGAGTCGTAGCTCTCCCGCGCTTCCCTGGCGAACTCAAGGACCCGATCCAGGCGCAGAGTCTGATGGATCAGCCAGGCCATGGTCATCGATTTGCCTGAGCCGGTTGTATACCAGACGATGCCCTGCGACTCCGGCCTCCTCCGCGCGGCGACGGGGGAACTCCCCTCAGGCATGTCGGAGCGCCAGTACCGCTTGAGCTCGACCATCAAGAGACGATCGTGGTCCCGCACGACGTAGTCCGGTACGAAATGGTCCGGTCCAGCGGGTGTACGGGTTGGCCGCGCGCGTCCGAAGGCATCGCGGCGAACCGCGCCTTCTGCTGCTCGATCGAACACGCTGACACTGTACTGGCTGGGCAGTCCGAAGGACGCGGGTCGCTAACAGAGATCGGTGGGATCGTAAGGGGGGCGCGGGGTGCACCCGACGGAGAACGTCCGTGGCCCGCCCGGAACCTGGCATATGCGACGATTCGGCAGGCCGGGCTCAGGCACAGGCCCGGAGGAATTCGATGAGCGCCGCATTCACCTCGTCCGGGCGTTCCTGCTGAGTCCAGTGCCCGCAGCCGGCCAGTTTGAGGGGCTTGCGCCACAGGTTGGGCATGAGGTCGGGGAGGCGCTCGATGAGTTCGGGTGTGCCGGGGAACACCGGGACCACGTCGCGGTCGCCGTAGATGTACAGGGCGGGCGGGGTGACGACGGCGCCGTGCCACGGAGCGGTCAGTTCCCAGTTGCGGTCGAGGTTGCGGTACCAGTTGAGAGCCCCGGTGAAGCCCTGGGAAAAGCTCTCGGTGAGTGCGTCGAGATCGTCCTCGGTGAACCACTCCGGCAGCGCCTCGGGGTCTGGCATGGCCGCGAGCCAGCCCCGCTCGGGGTCGACCAGCGGCTGCTTGCCCTCGCGGGCGCCCGGAGCGTCACTGGAGGCCGAATAGAAGAACTTCCGCAACGCGGTGCGGGTGTCCTTGGCGAACTCGGCGTCGGCGACACCGGGGCGGTTGAAGTAGTTCCAGTAGAAACGGCCTTCGAACCTCTTCTCCATGGCGGCCAGCGGAGGCTGTGTCCCTCGGAAGGGGGGTGGCACGCTCAGGCCGGCCACCCCGAGCACCATGTCCGGTCGCAGCAGCGCGGTGTGCCAGGCGACCGGCGCCCCCCAGTCGTGCCCGACGACGTACGCCTTCTCCTCGCCCAGGGCCTGGACCAGTCCGACGACATCGCCGACCAGGTGGAGGATGGTGTACGCGTCGACGTCGTCGGGATGGTCACTGCGCCCGTATCCACGCTGGTCGGGAGCGACCACTCGGAAGCCCGCATCGGCGAGAGGGCCGAACTGGTGGTGCCAGGAGTGCCATGACTCGGGGAAGCCGTGCAGGAGGACCACCAGGGGGCCCTCGCCTTGCTCGGCGATGTGCAGCCGAACGCCGTTCACGTCAACCATGCGATGCTCAACCATGTGCATGAGCGTACGTGCCGTGATCTTCGCGTTGGGGCGGCGACACTGGGCCTACCGGGAGCCCCCCTCGTTCGTCCGACTCTCTGAACCCGGTCTGGGCCGCACGGGGCGGCCCAGACCGGGACGGGGCGGCTGTCTTGGCGAGGGTGACGGCGCAGACCTTGAACTCGGGCTGGCAGTAGATCGGGTCGACGGCGTCGTTGGTGACGGCGTTGATGTTGAGGTCCTCGCCGAACAGGTCATTCCAGTGGAAAGGGGCGAAGCAAGCGCCGGGCTGGATCCGGTCGGTGACGACAGTGGGAAGGACGTCACGCCCGCGACGCGAGGCGACCTCCAGGTTCGGTGAACTCGGCGACGAACGCCTCGTCGGTGTGGCCGTTCGTGACCAGCGGGTGCAGCAGGTGCAGCAGACATTCAACGGCTCTTCCCGTGGTCTGAACGTCACCAGGGCCGAGGCCGGTTGGGGACGGGCCGTCGGTCGGCCGATCCCCCGGCTGACCGGCCGTCGCGGCAACTGCTACCGGCGCAGCCCCAGCGCTTCCCGGCCGGCGTGGCGGGCCTGGGAGCTACGGCACCTCGCCGCGTTGGCTGCACGTGGTTGTTGAGCGCGTGCCGTATCAGTTGCTGACCTTGATCAGCGGCGCGGCCAGCGCACTCGGGGGAGTTATGTGGTTCGGCGGATGATGACACTTCCGCGAGCGAGAATGAGTGGGAGTCCGCCAGCTGCAATGCGACCAGGAAACTGCGGTGTCTCGCCGCGATGTTGGATCCGGCATCCATCCGACATCGACCGTGAGATTCCGACACATCTGCGGGGATTTTCCTGGCCGCAGCAGCCACCCCGTTTCCGATGCGGGTCAGCTTCACAGTCAGGGCAGCAGGACGACCTTGCCGAGGTTGGCACGGGCTTCGATGATCTCGTGCGCTCGTGCCGCATCAGCCAGCGGAATTTGGGCATGGACGACCGGCTGCAACTGCCCGGACAGGGTCAGCTTCCACAGCTCCTCGCCATGCTGGTCATAGAGTTCGCGGTGAGTGCCGACAAACCTCGCCATGGTGAGCCCGGTGATGGTTTTCGATCCTGCCAGGAGGTCGAAGGCGGGAACGGTGCCGCCGCCCGAGTTGAAGAAGACGAGTCGCCCGCCGGGCGCAAGGGCGGAGACGGCGCGTGGGAGTAGATCTCCGCCGACTCCGTCCAGGACGACGTCGACTGGCTCCCCCCAGTGCTCGCTGTCGTAGGTCACGATCTCGTCGGCGCCCAGACCGCGGAGGAACTCTGCCTTGGTGCGCGAGCTCACGGCCGCGACGACCCGTCCAATCCCCTGAAGCTTGGCCAGTTGAACCGCGAGATGCCCGACTCCGCTCGCGGCGCCCGTGATCAGGACCGACTCGCTCACGAGGGGGCGGGCCGTAGCGAGGGCGGCGAGGGCGACGTGTCCGCTGCGCACCAGCGCGACGGCCTGAATGGCGCTCGCTCCGTCCGGTATGCGGCTCGCCATGAAGCCGGGGGCGATTGCCAGCTCGGAATACGAACCGCTGAAAGTGAGCGACGTGATGCGGTCGCCGACCTCGAAATCCGTCACGTCCGGGCCGAGGGTGATCACTGTTCCTGCGACCTCGCCTCCCAGGACTCCCGGTAGCGGTGTCCTGCCTCCTTCTCCGCGGACCTTTCGCACGGAGGGAAGGGTCACGCCGATAGCTTCCGTGTGAACCAGTAGTTCTCCAGGGCCGGGCTTGGGGGCCTCCGCGTCTTCGACGCGGAGCACTTCCGGACCGCCGTACTCATAGAAGCGAACCCGCCGCATGCACACCTCCAGGTCATTGGGAAGCCCAACGGTAGTGAGAGGTCGCAGGGAACCCCAATGATTTTCTGGTTAACCTGGCCCTATGTCCGAGACCACCCGCGCTCCCGCCCGTATCCGCTCCCTCCCCAGCTGGCTCCTGGGTCGCGCAGCAGCTCGGGGGCACCAGCTCGTCGCCGAGGCGCTCGCTCAGGTAGGCATGCGGATGATGCACCATGCCGTCCTGGCGGCTGTCGCCGAACTGGGACCCGTATCGCAGGCCGAGCTGGGCCGCAGCCTGGGCATCGATCCCAAGGACATGGTCGCGATCCTCAACGACCTCCAGAACGACGGCCTCGTGACCCGCGCTCCGGACGCCAAGGACCGTCGCAAGAACGCCATAACCCTTTCACCTAGCGGAAGACGTCGCCTGCTTCAGACGGAGAAACTGGGCCATGAAGCGAACGATGAGCTGACCGCCGTCCTCACGCCTGCCGAGCGAACTCAGCTCATGAGTCTCCTCGCGCGCATAGTCCAGCAGGAGGAGCCCTGCGCCGAATCCGGCCCCGGTGGCAAATAGCGGCTCGTCACACACCTGGGAAGACAGCAAGGCAGCCCATCCCACCCCAGGTCAAAAAGCCTCAGCACCGTGTCCCGCTGAGCCCAGTGGAGCCTGGCGGACGAACCGTTCCACCTGGGGGACCTGCCGATCGCCTGGCAGATCTCCGCCCGCGCGGACACGAGCGGCCCGCTCGCTCAGTGGTCGGCCTACTTCACCCCCGACGTCCCCGGCGAGGCCGTGGCCGACTTCCTCGTCGCCCTCGACCAACCCGCCCTGCCGCTCGTCGGCTCCGAGTTGGTCCTCGACGCCATCGCCGCACATGGATGGCTCCGTTGACATCGACCGGCCCCAAGCGGCTTCGACGGACCCGACGTTCACCTCGCACATCAGCCTCGGCGAGGTGCCGCCCCCTCATTCAGGACGCCGACCCACGTGCCCTGACCGCCGAGGCCGACGAGGCGGGACCGGCCGGATGGCAGGCATGGGCCGAGCCGGCGTTCGGCGCACCGTGCCTGTGGGCGGTGTCCTTCGGCGCCAGCGTCCCGCACGGCCTCGTGGCCGCCTTCGCCGCCTCCCTCAGCTCGACAGCACCGGCCCTGCGCCGGGTGCTGCCCGAGGCCGCCCGGGAGCGACTGCTGGCGGGTGCCGGCCTAGTGTTCGGCGGCGCTCCTCAAAGCGACGTAAGTAGCCCGGTCTTCCCGAATGGGAGGCCGGGCTTCTGGCTTTTCCCTCTGGGGCTCGGACGGTCCATCAAGCCGGAGGAGAACGAGACCCGGGCCGAGCACAAGGGGCCGGGTCTACGCGGCATAGGCGATCACCTCCGGACCCGGCCCGGGAAGTGGGGTGAAGTGGGGACCGCTCGACGTAGCGGTGGGCGCTGCTCGCGTGGTGTTGCCAACGTCTCAAGTGACGCAATGTGGCAACGCTTTGGCGTAGCGGTGCCGCTCGACATGTGGTGATCGACGAGCCGTTGAAGCCGGGCGAAGTCGCGAAGGTCGACGACTACGACCACGCCGACGAGTACACCGTCTGGCCCGCGAGCGACGCGGCGGTGGAGCTGGAACGCGAGCGGTGGGCGATCTTCGCCAGATGGAACGAGCGCCATGAGACAGGAACGGTGGGGCCGGAGACCCATCCGGGCCAGGGTGACCCTGCTTTTCTCCGGCACGCCGGGATCTCGTTGTGGTTCTACTCCGGAGTGGACTCGGCCGAATGTGCCCGCCGCGCTGGCCAGAGCATCGAGGTTCTCTTCCGCCACTATGCCAAGTTCCTCGACGGCCTTCGAGAGCAGGCGAACCGCCTCATCGAGCAGTCCATGAACGAGTGGCAGCGCGTCAGCCACGGTGAAGCACCCGAGGGCTGAATCGGGGGTTTGGTCCGTGACTGGTCCGGAAGCACTGGTCAGGAGAGGTACAGCTGTAGGAGGAATTGGGAGTCAGCGCGCAAAACGGGCTCGGTCGAGAGCGGGCTGAGCGAAAGGCGCCTGACGGGTGAAAACCCAGGTCAGGCGCCTTTTTCCATGCGTTAGAAGAAGCCCAGCTTCTTCGGCGAGTACGACACCAGGAGGTTCTTCGTCTGCTGGTGGTACAGGCGTCACGCGTCGCTGACCTGCGTAGAACGTGGCCACGTGTGGCTCGTTAGAGCCGTCGGCCCGGGAATGGTCCGCATCTTGTCCTCGGCGAGACGAGCCTGGTCATCCGCCAACGCCGCGCTCCTCGGCTCGTGGACGGCTCCAAGGGGATGCGTCGGCCCCCGTCCAGTGCTACGGCGAGGTGGGCAGGTGCGGGGAGCGGAGCACGAGCAGGGTGATCTCGCTGGGGGCGAAGACGCGGAACGGCGGGCCCCAGAAGCCGGTGCCGCGGCTGGTGTAGAGGAGGGTGCGGGGGCCGTGGTGGCTGAGGCCGGCGAGGGCGGGCTGGTCGATGCGGACCAGGTGGTGGAAGGGCCAGATCTGGCCGCCGTGGGTGTGGCCGGAGAGTTGGAGGTCGATGCCCTCGGCTGTTGCCCGGTCGATGAACTTGGGCTGGTGTGCCAAGAGCAGGACGGGTAGGTCGGGGTCGGCGCCGTTCAAGGCTCCGGCGAGGTGGGCGCGATGGCCGGCCAGGCCGGAGGACTCGGCGGTGACGTCATCCACGCCGGCGACCACGAGGGTGTCGCCTCCGCGTTCCAGCAGCAGATGGCAGTTGCGCAACGGTTCCCAGCCCAGCTCGTCCATCAGGTCGACCCAGCCCTGGGCCTCGCTGTAGTACTCGTGGTTGCCCGTGACGTAGACACGGGCCCGAGTCGCCTGCACGGTACCGAGTGGGACGGCCTGGGCGCGGCGGCGTTCGGCCGTGCCGTCCGCGATGTCGCCGGTGTGGCAGACCAGGTCGGCTTCCAGAGTGTTCACCGTCTCGCACACCCGTGCCGACCAGCGAGCGCGATCGAGCGGGCCGTAGTGGGTGTCTGTGATGAGGACGACGCGGATGCCGTCCAACCCGGCACCCAGCCGCGGGAGTTGCACGTCGAGTCGGCGCACGCGTGGCACGCGGCGGGCCTCGGCGTACCCCCAGGCGAGCAGTACGGCGGTTACGCCGAGGACGGCCCAAGTGACGATTCGGGCCCGGTCCTGACTCTCGCCGACACCGGCCACAGTCAGGGCGATCCGCAAGAGGACGCCGAACAGAACGGACCAGGTGAACAGAACCCAGCTGGTGCCCAGCAGGGTGTCACCGAAGATCGCCGCCCGGTCCTGCTGGCGCCGGCCGTGGCCGCGCACCATCGCGAGCGGCATACCGATGAGGCCGAGGGCGAACAGGGCGGTGCCGGCGAGCGTGACGGGCAGCGGCCAGTGCTGGCCGGTGTGCAGGAGCACCCAGCAGGGCACGGCCCACAGCAGGACGGGGGCGATCAGGGGGATGTAGCGCATCAGGCGGTGCAGTCGGCTCTGCCGCGGCGCTTGCGCTTCACTCTCGGCGGGTCGGGTGTTGCTGGTTTCGGTCACGCTTTCCCTCCCTGACCAGGCTGCCGTCTCGCGCACTGTATCCGGTCGTCCTCGGGCCGGCCGGACGGGCGTTCAAGGGTACGGCCCCTTGGGGCGAAGGGTTTTCTGCGGGATGGCAAGACCCCGCCGCAGACACCTCCCTTGGCGTGAGCCGCGATCAGGGCGCTACCGTCAACCGGGCGACCCTGCGTGAGTGGGGTGCTGCGGGACCGCGAACGCCGTGGCATCACCGCCGCGATTGCGAAGCCGGGCGCCCAGCCTCGGGAGGCGGTGCCGTCCGCTGAACCGGACGAGCGGGTGCGGCAGTTGGAGGCCCGGGTGGCCGAACTCGAGGCAAGTGAGCGCAAGCTCGCCACCGAGCGGGACATCCTCCGCAAGGCGGCCAAGTATTTCGCCGGAGAGACGAACTGGTGAGGAGCCGCTTCCAGTTCGTTGACGACCATCGCAACACCTACGAGGTGAAGCGGCTCTGCCACGTCCTGGACGTGAACCGGTCCAGCTACTACAAGTGGCTCGCCGGCGCCGAGGCCCGGGCCACCCGGCAGCGGGAGGACCGGATCCTGGCCGAGGAGATCCGCGAGGTCCACGGCGAGTCCGACGGCGCTTACGGCTCCCCGCGAGTGACGGCCGAGCTCCGCGAGAAAGGACGGCGGGTCAACGAGAAGCGGATCGCCCGGATCATGTCAGGAGGGCAATTTTGCGGTGCGGCGCAAAACCCGGTACCACGCCAAGTGAAAAGGCGAGGCTAAGGGCTTGCAGATCATTAACACGTCGTCTTGATCTTGTTGTGGGGCTCGCCTGTTTGGGCAAGGACTCGAGCCTGGAGGGCCGCGAGGGCGTCGG
>NZ_JBEZLR010000055.1:0-63446 GCF_040652275.1 Streptomyces sp. NPDC048275 | reverse complement strand
CGGCACACAACGGACAACCACATCCAGCCCCGACGCTCACCCACACTCACCAGAAGTCACTCCTGCTCAGTACACCGACAGCAGTTCCCAACCCCTTGGTTCCGGCGGCATCGTGCTGCCCGGACACTAGGCGTCCTGCTCGGCACCGCCGTCATACTCGGCGGAACACCGGTCGTCGCCATCGCGACCGACACCGCACCGGCCGGCACGGAAAACACACCTGCTGTGACTGAGGCCGAAACGGCCGCGTTCGCCCGGACCGCCGCCACCGGCGAGCGGGTGGAGATCCTTCAGCAGCGCACCGAGGACGAACTTGTCTTCGCCAATCCGGACGGCACGCTCACCAGCGAAACCAGCGCACAACCCCAGCGGGTGCAGAGCGCCGACGGCAGTTGGCGGTCGGCCGACGCCACCGTCGAACGCCGCCCCGACGGCACCGTCGGCCCCAAGGCCGCCGCGGTCGGCCTGGCCTTTGCAGCGGGCGGCTCGTCCGATCTGGTCACCCTCGGTGAGGACGGCAAGTCCTTCACTCTGCGCTGGCCCACCCCGCTGCCCTCGCGAACAGCTGATCGTCAGCGCCCCTGACCAGGGCGCTGTCCACTTCACACAGGATCCACGTCACACAGGATCCACGTCACGGGATCCACGTCACACGGGATCCACATCACACGGGAGGGGAGCGCGCGTGCGCGCATCCAGAAGACATCACGCCCACCGCTGGGCAAAAGCCGTCGCCACGACGGCGACTGCAGCCCTGACACTGACCCTGCTTCAGGGCACCCCCGCACTCGGTGCCGACGACGACGCCCGGGAGCAGCGGCGCCCCAAGACCCAGGACGTCGCCTCCACCCCGGTGGTGGAGGCGGACGGCCAGACCACCCCGCTCAAGCACCTGACCGGCTACGGAAGGTCGCCGAGTCCCAAGGCCGCCTGGCCGAAGCCGGGCAGCGCCACCGTGGCGCTGCCCGGCGCCCGGGCCCGTACCGCTGCCTCGGCCAAGAAAGCGGGCTCCCTCCCGGTAGGTGTCGGCCGCCCCAAGACCTCGTCCCGGTCCGTCCAGGAAGCCGTACCGGCGCGCGCCAAGGTCGAGGTGCTCAGTCACACCGCCGCACTGAAGGCCGGGATCGACGGCCTGCTCCTCAAGGTGACCCGCGCCGACGACCGGACCGCCGTGACCAACGGCAAGGTCTCTGTGGAGGTCGACTACGCGTCCTTCGCCCAGGCCTACGGCGGCGACTGGGCCCAGCGGCTGCGGCTGGTCGCGCTGCCCGCGTGTGCGCTGACCACGCCCAAGGCCGCCAAGTGCCAGACCGTCACCCCGCTGAACACCGACAACGACGTACGCGCCCGGAAGCTCACCGCCGACGTGGCCGCGCTGCCCGCAGGCAAGGCCCCCCTGCTCGCGGTCTCCGCCGCGCCCGCCGGCGGCTCCGGTTCGTACGCGGCGACCTCGCTCGCACCGTCCGCATCCTGGCAGGTGGCCGGCCAGACCGGCAGCTTCACCTGGCAGTACCCGCTGCGAGTGCCGCCCGCCGTGGCCGGGCCCTCCCCGCAACTCGGCCTGGGCTACAACTCCGGCTCCACCGACGGCCGTACCGCGTCCAGCAACAACCAGAACTCCTGGATCGGCGAGGGCTTCGACCTCAGCGCCGGCTACATCGAGCGCTCGTACCGCTCCTGCACCGACGACGGCCACGACGAGGCCGGCGCGCAGAAGTACGACCAGTGCTGGCACTCCGACAACGCCACCATGAACTTCGGCGGCCGGGCCGGTGAGCTGGTCAAGAAGTCCGCCAATGAATTCCGGCTCAAGCAGGACGACGGCACGCGTATCGAGCGCAGGCACGACGGCTTCAACTCCGACAACGACAAGGAGTACTGGGTCGTCACCACCACCGACGGCACCCAGTACCACTTCGGCAAGGGCAAGCGCGAGTCCGAGGCCGCCGACACCGAGAACACCGGGTCGACCTGGGAGGTCCCGGTCTTCGGCGACGACAAGGACGAGCCCTGCCACGCCGACGCCTTCAAGGACTCCGGCTGCAAGCAGGCCTGGCGCTGGAACCTGGACTACGTCGTGGACGTCCACGGCAACTCGATGACGTACTACTACACCGCCGAGACCAACAAGTACGACTCGGTGCGCGGCGACAAAGTGCAGTCGTACGAGCGCGGCGGCTACCTCAAGCGGATCGAGTACGGCGAGCGGGAGGGCAAGGAGAACACCACCGCCGCGCCCGCGCAGGTCGTCTTCACCACCGCCGAGCGCTGCACCGGCGTCGCCGCCGACTGTGAGCCCGGCGATCTGAAGGAGTCCACCGCCACCCGCTGGCCGGACGTGCCCTTCGAGCAGATCTGCACCAGCGACACCGAGTGCAAGGACCAGTGGTCGCCGACCTTCTTCACCCGTAAGCGCCTGTCGAAGGTCAGCACGCAGGTCCTCGGATCCGACGGCAAGACGTACTCGGACGTCGACGTGTGGGACCTGGCGCACAAGTACCAGAGCGCCGACACCACCCATTCCCCGGCGCTCTGGCTGGAGTCCATCACCCACTCGGGCAAGGACGGCGCGAACAAGCTTCCGAAGCTGACCTTCTTCGAACGGCAGGACGCCAACCGCGTCGACACGGGCGCCGACGACCGTCTCCCCATGTACAAGTGGCGCATCCGGGCAATCCAGTCGGAGACCGGCGGCACGATCTCGGTCAACTACAAGCCCACCGAGTGCACACCCTCGAACCTCCCCACCCCCGAGACCAACACCAAGCGGTGCATGCCTTCCTTCTGGTCCAAGGAGGGCACGGTCGGGGAAAAGGAGGACTGGTTCCACAAGTTCGTCGTCGACTCGGTGGTCGAGGACGAGGTCACGATCACCGGCCCCAACAAGACGACCTCCTACGACTACAGCGGTGCCGCCTGGCACTTCGACGACAGCGAGCTCGTCAAGACCAAGAAGAAGACCTGGAGCCAGTGGCGCGGCTTCCGCACCGTCACCATGAAGACCGGTGACTCCGCCAGCAAGCAGCTGCGCACGGAGACCACCTACCTCCAGGGCATGGACGGCGACCGGGAGAAGGAGTCCGGCGGCACCAAGCCGGTGACGGTCACCGCCACCGACGGCACCAAGGTCCGCGACGACGACCGCCACCAGGGATTCCAGCTGGAGCAGCGCACCTTCAACGGCAGCGCGGAGATCACCGGAACCGTCAACACCCCCTGGAAGTCGGCGGCCACGGCGACGGAGGGCAGCGACGAGGCGTCCTTCGCGGCTACCAAGTCGACGGCGACCCGCACAGCGCTGGACGACGGCATGTTCCGCCGCGCCTCCATCGAGCACTTCTACGACGCGTACGGCATGCTGGAACGCTCCTCCGACTCCGGCGACCTCGCCGACCCGGACGACGACACCTGCACCACCAACACGTACAACCGCAACACCGGTGCGAATCTCCTGACCCTGCTCAAGCGGGTCACTGTCGTCCCCGTCAACTGCGATGGCGGCGCGCCCACTTCGTACAAGGACGAGGCGATCTCGGACGTCCGCACCTGGTACGACGACCCGGACACGTACGGCGTGACCCCCACCAAGGGTGACGTCGTGCGCAGCGAGAAGGTCAAGGGATACGCGGCCGACGGAACCCCCCAGTACGTCACGACATCGACGGCCAAGTACGACGTCCACGGCCGCGTGACGGAATCCGCCGACCAGCAGAGCAACGCGACCAAGACCACGTACGTCCCCACCACCGGCGGCCCGGTCACCGGCATGAAGGTGGTGGACCCGGCCGGCAACAGCACCACGTCGACGGTCGACCGCCGTTGGGGCCTGGTCACCGCCACGGTCGACGCCAACAACCAGCGCACCGACCTGGAGTACGACGCCCTGGGCCGCCTCCTCAAAGTCTGGCTCCCGGGCCGCGCCAAGGCCACCGAGACCCCGAGCCTCGAATACGCCTACCTGGTCCGCAACAACGGCCCGGTGGTCACCACCACCAAGTCCCTGCTCCCCAACGGCTCGGTGGCCACCAGCCACCAGCTCAGCGACGGCCTTCTCCGCCCCCGCCAGACCCAGGCGCCGGCGGCGAACACGGGCAGGGTCATCTCGACGACCGAGTACGACACGCGCGGCCTGGCGACGAAGGAGATCGGCCCGTTCTACAACTCGGCGGCCGTGAGCACCACGTTCGTGAACGTGGTGGACGCCTCCGAGGGCACACCGCGTGAGACGGAGACGGTGTACGACGCGGCGGGGCGTCCGACGGACGAGATCTTCCGCGTGGCGGGCACCGAGAAGTGGCGCACCAAGGCGGCCTATCACGGTGACTACACGACCGTGGACCCGCCTGCCGGCGAGACCCCGACGGCCTCGTACACCAACGCTCAGGGCCAGACCACCAAGGTCCTCCAGTTCAAGGCATCCTCGCCCACCGGCGACGCGGACACCACCGCGTACGCCTACGACAAGGCGGGCCGCCTGTCCGAGGTGAAGGACGCGGTCGGGAACGTCTGGTCGTACGAGTACGACGTGCGCGGCCGTCAGCTCAAGGCGGTCGACCCGGACGCGGGCACGACGGACATGACGTACAACGATCTTGACCAGCTCGAGACGGTTAGCAACGACCGTAAGATCACGCTCACTTACTCCTACGACAAGCTCGGCCGGCAGCGCTCCCTTTACAACGGCGGGACCAAGCTGACGACGTGGGAGTACGACAGCGCCACCGTCCCCAACGGCAAGGGCCGTCCGGTCTCGGCCACCAAGTGGGTCGGTGCCAACGGCTACACATCGTCGGTCGACGCGTATGACGCGGCGGGCCGCCCGACGAAGAGCTCGGTGACGATCCCCGCGTCCGAGGGGAAACTGGCCGGTACTTACTCCACCACGGCCTCCTACAAGCCGGACGGGTCGGTCGACGACGTCGGCCTCCCGGCGGCCGGTGACCTCCCGGCGGAGACCATCACCACGGGTTACACCGCCACCGGCCTGCCGTCCTTCACTCTGGGCGACAAGACCGACTACGCCCGCGAGACCCGCTACTCCAACTACGGCGAGGTCCTCCAGCTCACTCTCGGCACCGCCAGCGCCGACAAGTACACCTGGCTCACCAACACCTACGAGGAGGGCACCCGGCGCCTGGAGCGCGCCCGTATCGACCGGGAGATCGTCGCGACTCCCGACTCGGACATCACCTACGGGTACGACGCCTCCGGCAACATCCAGAAGATCGCGGACGCGCCCGAGGGCAAGACCGCGGACGTCCAGTGCTTCACGTACGACTACCTGCGCCGACTGACCTCGGCCTGGACCCAGACCGCCACCGCCTGCGCGGCGAGCGCGGGTGTGGCCACTGTCGGCGGCCCGGCTCCGTACTGGCACTCCTATGAGTACGACGCGGCGGGCAACCGCACCAGCGAGGTCCGCCATGCGACGGGCGCCACGGGTACGGCGGCCATCACTCAGACGACCACCTACGCCCCCAATGGCACGGGCAATCCGCACTCCCACGCGCTGAAGTCCGCCGAGGTGCGGACGGTCACCTCCGCCAAGGACGTCACGGCGGCACAGACCTTCGAATACGACGAGACGGGGAACACCACTCGGCGTACCAAGGCGGCGACCGACCTGTCACCGGCGGTCGACCAGAAGCTGGCCTGGGACGACGAGGGCCACTTGGCCGCCGTCACCCCGTATGTCGCGGGCGCCTTGGACGAGGCCAACAAGACCGGCTTCGTCTACGACGCCGAGGGCAGTCGTCTCCTCCGCAAGGAGAAGGGCGCGGTGACGTTGTACCTGGGCACCCAGGAGATCCGGCTCGACACCGCGAAGAACACTTTGGCCGGCACCCGCTACTACTCCCACGGCGGGTCCCAGATTGCCGTCCGCACCGCAGCCGGGGTGACCTGGTTGGTCGGCGGCCAGAACGGCACCGCCGAACTCGCGATCAAGGCCGCCGACTCGGCGATCACCCAACGCCGCACCCTCCCCTTCGGCGAGGTCCGCGGCACCAAGCCGGCCGTCGGCGTCTGGCCCGGCGACAAGGCCTTCGTCGGCGGTACCGCCGACGCGACGACGGGCCTGATCCATCTCGGCGCGCGGGAGTACGACCCGGCTACCGGCCGCTTCGTGTCCGTCGACCCGATGCTGGACGTCTCCGATCCGCAGCACCTCAACGCCTACGCCTACGGCCGCAACAACCCGCTGGTCTTCCCGGACCCGACCGGCCTGTACTGGGGCGAGTCCTGGATCAGCCCGATCGGCCATGGCGCCCTCGACGTCGCGGGGCTGGTGCCCGGCTTTGGTGAGCCCGCCGACCTGGTCAACGGCCTCTGGTACACGGCCGAGGGCAACTACATCGACGCGGGCCTGTCCTACGCATCGGCGATCCCGATCGCGGGCTACGGCGCGTCCGCGGCGAAGGGCGCCAGGTACGTCAACAAGGCCGTCGACGCCATCGACACTACGACGGACACGGTCAAGGCGGCCGACAAGACCAAGGACGCGGCTGCGACTGCCGACAAGGTCACTCCGCCGTCCACTCCCAAGCCCAAACCGGCTCCCAAGCCCGCGCCGCCGGCCAAGGCCAAGGAGGCGCCCCAGGCCAAGAAGGGCGACTCCGGCGGCAAGAAGAACGACGGCGCGGACAAGAAGTCCGACAGTGGAGGTGGCAAGGACTCCGACGCTCCCGCCGCAGGCTCCTCGTGCAAGGTGGACAACAGCTTCACGCCCGGCACCCTGGTGCTGATGGCCGACGGCTCCACCAAGCCCATCGAGGAGATCGACCTCGGCGACGAGGTCCTGGCCACGGATCCCGAGACCGGTGAGACCGGTGCCAAGACGGTGACCGCCGAGATCAAGGGCAAGGGCATCAAGCACCTGGTCGAGGTCACCGTCGACACCGACGGGGACCGTGGCGCCGCCACTGCCACCGTCACGGCAACGGATGGTCATCCCTTCTGGGTACCGGAGCTGGGCAAGTGGATTGATGCCAAGGACCTGAAGCCGGGCCAGTGGCTGAAGACGGGCTCCGGAACCCTGGTACGCATCACCGCGGTTGGGCACCGGACCGAGTCGCGTACCGTCCACAACCTGACCGTTGCGGACATCCATACGTACTATGTGCTGGCGGGGGCCGCGCCGGTTCTTGTACACAACTGCAACGTCACCTACGTGACTTACACGAAGACCAACCCCTCCACGGGCCAGGTCTACACGGGGCGATCACGTGGGGTAGGAACGCCTCAGCAGATCGTGGCAGCACGTGATAGCGATCACCACATGACTGAGAAGGGATTCGGTCCCGCTGTTCTCGACAAGCATGTTGATGCCACGCTGCCCATCGAGCAGCGCCACAGCGATCCGGCGTATCAGGCGATGCGAGGTCGTGAGCAGCAGCTGATCGATCACTTTGGTGGTTCCAAGAGTGACGGTGGAACTTCGGGGAATGCCATCCGAGGTGTAGCGGCAGATAATCCGTTGCTAGGTGTATTCCTAGATGCGGCGACGCGAAGGTTCGGGTCGCCAGGATGAGTAATGTAGTGACATCAGGAAGAGGTGGGTTTCCGTGACTGTCCGCTTTACGCCCGGCGGTGTCCTTCAAATTCCATTGCCTGGTGATCGGTGTGCCTACGCGGTCATGATGCAAACGCGTCCGTACGTGGCCTTCTATTCGGATGGGGCGCTTGGTGTGAATGGGGACGCTGGTGACCCATCTGAAGATCCGCTGTTCGTGATCGCCGTACACAAGAAGTCCTACTCATCGGGAGCATGGGGGGAGATTCTGCGAAAGGTGGAGCTAGCCGCACTCCCCGAGATCCCAAGGTTCTTTCGGCAGAACGCCGTCAATCCTCAAGATTGCGAACTGGTGGACTCGGTAGGGGGCGCTCGGTCTATCGACCCGCAGGAATGTGTAGGGCTTGAAAGGGATGCGGTTTGGGAGCAAGGGCATATCGAGCAGCGGATCATCGATTTTTATGAAGGGCGCAAGAACGCATTCGTTGAGTCGATGAAGGTAAAGATCTAGCCTCAGGCTCCGTTGCATTCCAGAAGCCTTGTCGCGACCCGGCGGGCTTCTGGAATGCTGCTGGCAACGTCGGAGGACGGGTGTGTCGCACAGGCGGTGGAGGTAGCCCGACGATGGGCAGGAATCACCAGCCGTCCACGACAGTTGACTCGGATGTCGACTCGTTCGGGTATCGGTTAGCGAATGGAAGCCCTGGTGAGCTTGTGCTCGGCAGGGCTTCTTGAGCGTCTGAGGCAGTAGTTGACGTCAACGTCAGCGGACGGATGCCGCACACCGTGGCGGATCCGTCCGCGTCGTCGAGGCCCGACAGCGCACTGCGTCTTGCCGGGGGCGCGCAGCCGCAGAGGCATGGCGAGCAGCGGTGTAGCGAAGTTGTTCAGAGTTTCTTTACTCGATCAAGGCGGCCCGCTGTCGCGGGCCGCGCACACTCCGGCCCTGCGGGGCCGCCGCCCGCTCCTGTCTCCGCCCCGCTTGCCGTCGGCCCCGCCGGTCCGGGCGCGCAACAGCCGTACAGCGAACCACCCTGGGGCTCTGCCCCAGACCCCGGCCCTCCCTCCGAGGGGCAGTGGGGCCGAGTGCGGGTGCGGCTTCGTCGTGGTGAGTGGTCGCGGGTCGCGGCGTGGTGGGGCACCCCTTGTGGGCGGGTGCCTGTCGGGGATGAAGGGGGAGTATTGGGGTGTGCGACGCTGGAGTTGCTGCGGTCGCGGCGACGGCACACGACCTGAGCTACGAAGTCGCGCTCTCGCACCCCGTGCCATATAGCATCGGTGCTATGGACGGTGAACGGTACTCGGTCGAGGTCGAGCCGGAGGTGCGGCTGTGGCGGGAAAACATTCCCGCACATCACTCACTACAAGCAGGCCGAACGCGTCGCCGACCTGCTTGCCGAGCAGCCCACCACGCTCGACGAACCGCACTCCCGCCACCTGGGCGGCAAGCTCCGCGAGCTGCGCTTCCGCCTCGGCGATGCTCACCAGCGCATTACCTACTGGCTCGCACCCGACCGTCGCGTCGTACTGCTCACCGTGTTCCGCAAGACCAAGATGCGCGAGCAGGCCGAAGTAGACCGCGCGCACGCCGCTCAACGGCTGTGCGAAGCCGAGCACCAGGCAGCCGCCGAACACGACCTCTACAGCCGCGACCTCAAGGAGAACCGATGAACCACAGCGAATGGAGGACCCGCCGCCACCGCCAGCTGGTCGGTGAACACCTCGACGCCGACCCCGAGTATGACCGCGTCTACGAAGAAGCCAGCCTGGCCATGACGCTGGGCAAAGCCGTCTACGACCGGCGCAAGCAACTCGGTCTGAGCGAGGCCGACCTGGCCGAGCGCCTGCACACCACCACCGACGAGATCGAAGGCATCGAGACCGCCACCGAACTGCCGCCCATCGCTGTCATCATGCGCCTGGCCCGGGCCTTGGACCTCACCGTCGACATGCACCTCGCCCCTGGGGGTGAGCCCACTGTCACCATCGTCACCCCGGCCGCCTGAACCCGGGAGGAGCCATGCATGACGCCTCCACAGCACTCGCCCGCGAGCTGGGCAGACTCGTCCACGACCGGCGCACCGAGCTCGGGCTGTCCCAGGCCGAGCTGGCTGAGCGGTGCGGGATGAAACAGCCGCAGATCTCCCGCTTCGAAGCCGGCGGAACGGTGCCGACCCTTCCGATGCTGCGCCGCCTGGCCCGTGCCCTTGGAGCTGACTTGAGCATCAGTCTCACTCCGCACGACGAGGCCGCTTGACGTGGATCTCAAATCCCGAGAATTCCCTGAGTGGTCCAGACCATCGACGGCAGTAGTGACGGCGTACCGGCGGACTTCAGTGCACATGCACGGACGTGGAACGGCTGTCAAATCGGGGCCTGGCCAGCGAAGTTGCAGCTGACGGAGACCCCGCCCGCACACGTACTATGTGCTGGCGGGGGCCATTCCGGTCCTTGTGTATAAATTGCGGTGAGAAGAAATATGAGGCGGGTGGAAAGCACGGGTCCGAGGCGCGGGGTAGTTCGCGTGGCGAAAACAGTGCTGAGCCTCAGGACGGACAAGGGGCACTGGACAACTCCGTGCAGATCAAGCCCACATCTCCGCGACAAGTGGGAATCGATCCGTCTAACGGGGATGCTGTGATCCTTGACCGGACAGTCGAGGTCCCCTGCGGCTGCACTGTGCCTGGCGGAACCAATGAGATCTTTCATGGGCATGTGCGAACAGACATGGGTAGTGATCCCGGCATGGCGAAGGCGTAGTCCGTGCTGCGCAAGGGAATCAAGGCAGGGCTGATCAAGGTCCCGTGATGAATCGAGAGCAACTCGAGCTGGAAAACTGGCGGGCAGCCATGATGTCTGACCTTGATGGTTCGGACATCGGGCTATCCATCAGGGCGCTACTGGCGCTGACGTATGACGATCCGGACCGTGAGCGGGTTGAGGCTGTTCTGCTCAACTGTCTTTCTCTCGAAGTTGATCCTCAGATCAGAGCCCTGGCCGTGACCTGCATGGGGCACATGGCGAGAATTCATCAAGCGGTGGGTATCGATGTGATCCATCGGCTTGAGGAGTTGCTCGACGATCCCGTACTGGGCGGGCAGGCGGAAGATGCACTCGGTGACATCGCATCCTTCGTTAGCGGTGGATCGGACCCGGGCCGGTCGTCTGCTTGAGTGCGTAGGTGAGTGCTGACGTACGAAACCTGAGCGGCCCCATCAGACTTGTTCCGATGGGGCCGCGGGCGGATAGGGAAATGGCAAACCTGGAACCCCATCTTGCCGAATTCTTTGAGCAACTCCACCAGGCATTATCTGACGAGATCAGACTTTCCGAAGACGAGGGAAATGATGGATGAGGAATCCGGATCGCCGACCGGGCGACGCAACACAGCCTCGTCCAACAGTGCCCACACCACGGGTGTCGCCGGGGCGTCAAGAATCTTTGACCGCTCAAGCCGTGTGACAACGGCTCTGTCACGTTCCTTATCGGTCAAAGGCGGGAAGCCGACGCTCAGAACCGCACGTGCATACCTTTGCGTCTGAAGGATGCCAGGTACGTACGAGAGTGCGAACTCGCGGATCATTGTCGCCTGTTGCTCAAGGTGTCGCGCTGCCTCAAAGTGATCAGCGACTGGAAGGTCGCTTTGCGGCAGGAAGCTGCTCAACACGTTCCCCGTGTTCAGGGCCTTGTCGAGTCGGCGCGCGTCCTCTTTGGAAGGGATGCGACGGCCCGCCTCGATGTGCGCGATGTGCGAGCGGGTCATGATCGCCGAATCGGCCAACTGCTGCTGCGTCAGCCCCGCCGTCTCGCGCTGCTGCTTCAGCCAGTCGCCGTACGTGCTGCTCATGGCCAACTCCCTTGCGACAAATGCCTGGTCACACTCCACCGTTCCTAAAGACTGAGCGGGAGTGAGTCCTGTTGCCAGGGCCCGTGCTCAGCCGCGTGCCCCGAACGGTGTTGGGCACACTGGTCCCCCGCTTTCACTCCGCATCCGGTGCGCACGGATCGTGTCCGTGGTCCGGGAATGCGGGGGCGGGGTCCCTCACGCCCGGGGATGCCCGGTCGGGCCTGGACGGTCCGATGCCCCTGCTCATCGCTCCGGTGAGCAGGGGGCGGTGCCGTCCGTCGCCGGATCGGATATCCCTGAGCGCGCCTTCCGATCGCCACGGCAGCCGCGTCGTGGCGGGTCGTCTTGCGGGTGTTGCTGGTGAGGGGCTTTTGCCAGTGCTCGGCGCCCCAGCGGCTGGTGTAGGCCGGGTCCACTCCGATGATCGCGATGCCGGTGTGGTCGGCCATCGAGGTCAGCCGGGCGCGGAGCCTGCCGGTGGGCATGCCGGAGATGAGCCGGCGGAACCGCTTCTTGCGTCCGTGTTTCTCGCGGGTCTTCTCCGCGGTGAAGTCCAGGTCCTCGATGGCGATGGCCTTCACGCCACAGGCCCGGGCCCAGTGCAGCAGCCGGGTGAGGGCGTGGCGGACCTGGGCGTCGCGATGCTGCGCGGTGCCGGACAGGTCGTAGAAGAAGCGGCGCGGGGTACCGGTCGGGTTGCCGTGGACATCGAGACGCCAGGCCGCGAGGTGGTCGGCGTTCATGTCGACACCGATCACGCCGTCGGCGAGCGCGGCGGCCAGGGGGATGGTGGGGGTGGGCGGGATCTGCCAGGAGGCGGTCAGGTACCAGCGGTCCCGGCCTACGTCCAGGTGGATGCGGTAGGCCACGGCCCGGTTGGCTGCGAGGCGGTCGGCCCACTCCTGTCCCCGGTGGGGAAACGTGACACGGCAGGCGAGCACGTACCGGCCGTGCGGGGTGTTCGCCAGATGCCTGAGCGGTGTGGGCAGCTTGATGCTCACCTCGCCCTCGGGGCTGACCCGGATCGTCTCGTTGCCGTGCCGCTTCCCGGACTCGCCATCGGCGGCGAGGAACCAGCGCTCGGCCTCCCAGCGTCGGCGCCACTGCGGCTCGGTGAGCCGGGCGGCGTCCAGGTGGTGCCGGGTGCGGGCCAGGCGCTTGCCGCCGCGCACGACGTGCACGAGCCCGGCTGCGCGGTCGGCCCGCGCGGCGGCCAGCCGGTCCTCCAGCACGTGCAGACGACGAGCCTTGGCGTGCCACTCCTGCTGGGACCGGTAGCCCCCGGGCGCCCGCCTGGAGCCCTTCTGCCCGACGGGCAGGGACAGCCGGTGCTCGATGGCCCTCATGCCCGCTTCCAGGTTCTGGATGTGCGTGAGCTGGCAGCGGCGAGCCAGCGCCCACTGGTCGTGCGACGCCTTGGTGATCGTCCCGGCCCACCGCGACGACGAGGCCGGGGTCAGATCGCGCTTACGTGCCGCCCAGGTGTCGGCGGAGTGTTCCAGGCCGTCCTGGCAGCGCGTCTTGAGGTCCTTCGAGGCGAGACCGCCCAGATGCACGCCGACCAGGCGCAGCATCTTCTCGTCCTCGGGTGTCAGGTGCTTGACCCGGGTACGAACCGCCACACCGGTCGGACCGGACACGACGAACGGCTCCGCCACTTCCCTCAGCCCACCCACCTGTTCACCCCCGCCCGGCTCCACCTGAAGATCAGATCCCCGTCGCCACATCCAACGAGCACCACCCGCAAAGGCCACGCATTCGATACGAGGACATCAGTTCCCTCCTGAAGGATCGATGCCATGGCCGCCATTCGCGGCACGACACAGACCATCGGGGCTCGCTCCTGCTCACCAGAACACTCTTGAGCACACTTCAGCGGCAGCAGCTCCAGACCCCCTGGCGAGCCTAGCCCGACCCGTCTCACTCTGTGTGTGGATCGCTACACAACGCGATACCCCCGCGACCGAGCGACCGGTCCGGGGGCGTGGCCATCAACAAAACCCACGGAGTTGACGACATGAGTCACCGTATCGCCTGCCTCTTCGAGCTGCTGCTGCGGCTTCTGCTACCCGGGTCGGGACGCCGTCGCCGCACGGTCACCGCCACCGCTCCCGCGCGTCGGCGCCCGACCTCCTCGTACGTCTATGGGCGGACTGCCCGTCGCGCCGGGTCCCGCCCCTTACGGGGTGAGGACAATGCGATGGTCCGCCCCTATCTCGTCGCCCATGAGCGACGCGAGGAGGCACGGCGGCAGCGGGCCCGGCGACGGGCCCTGTGGCTCGCCGTGCACGGCGTCGACATCGGGCCGCGCCTGATCCACGGCGTGGAGGTGACGGCGTGATCGGCAGTTGGGCAGAGACGGCGCGCCTGCTCCCGTGGTCAGGCCCGGAGGGCAAGCCGTGTTACCTCGTCGGCGACGGCACCGGCTACCTCTCCCGCGTCGCCGACACCATCGAGAGCGTGCAGCTCGGTATGTCCGCCGAACTTCTCGACCATGCCGCCGACATGCTCGACGACAGCAACGTGACCTCTGCGCAACTCCGCTTCCTGGTGGCCCGCATGGCCGAGGCGCTGTGCGACGTCCACCGCATCGCGGAGAGCCGGGGCGCCCGCCTTCCCGCGCCCGCCTACGACGACCCGGACGATACCGACGGCCGTGAGTCAGGACCCTGATCCGGCCCCGCGCATCGCGGTTCGGAGTCGGGGTGGAGATCACCTCGCATGCCGGGAGGCCGTCGTCGTCGCCTTCATGCCCAACGGCGAGCTTCGACTGGATGCCGGTCCGTCCGCGGTGAGGGGCAGGTCACTCTGTGACCTGCCCCTCTTTCTGTGAACGAACGTACAACTTTCGGCCATTCTGGCGAGTCATGAGAGGCGAGTGCGTCCTGGCGCATTCGTATCGCTCAAGGGGATGGGAAGCCTCCATGACTCACCGAACATCTCGGCGTGCCCGGGTGCTCGCGGCGGGCCTCGGTGCCGGGGTGATCGTGCCGTTGGTGGCCGCCGCCGCGCCCGCCGCCGCGGCCACGACGCCCACGGTCAGCTGTACGTCGAGCAAGGCGGGCCTGGCCGCCAAGCTGCAGAAGGACATCACCGCGGCGCTCACGAGCCGCAAGGGCACGGTCGCCGTCGGCCTGTACGACCGTACGACGAAAACGAGCTGCAGTCTGCGCGGCAGTACGGCCTACGACTCCGCCAGCGTCGTCAAGGTCACCGTTCTGGCCACGCTGCTGTGGGATGCCAAGAAGCACAACCGGTATCTGACCAGCCGCGAGCAGAGCCTCGCCACGGCCATGATCACCAAGTCGGACAACGCCTCCACCAGCACGCTGTGGAAGCAACTCGGCGTGACCAAGGTGAAGGGTTTCCTCACCGCCGCCGGGATGACGCAGACCAAGCCGGGAGCCAATGGTTACTGGGGTCTCACCCAGATCACCGTCCGTGACGAGCAGAAGCTGCTCCGGCTCATCACCGCCAAGAACTCGGTACTGAGCGACAACTCCCGCGCGTACATCCTCAAGCTGATGGGCAAGGTCATCTCCTCGCAGTGCTGGGGCACGCCGGCCGGGGTGCCCTCCGGCGTCTCCGTACACGTCAAGAACGGCTGGCTGTCGCGGTCCACACACGGCTGGCGTGTGCACAGTGTCGGCACCTTCAAGGGCGGCGGCCACGACTACATGATCACCGTGCTCACCCACGGCAACAGCACCATGAACTACGGCATCAACACGATCCAGGGCGTCGCCAAGGTCATCCACAAGGACCTCGCCGCGAGCTGACGCCCTTGCGCTCCCTGAACTCCCTGCGCGCACGTCTGCCGTTTATTGCGGAGGGATGAAATCCGCTTGTCTGAGCGTTGGTGTCTTCCGGCGGAGTGAGATCTACGGAAGGCACCGGCGTGGCAGCGCAGCAGGGCGAGAAGGGCGGCTGGGCACGGCGGCTCGCCGGGTACGCGTGGCGGTATCCGAAGGACGTGCTGCTCGCGCTCGGTTCCTCGCTGGCCGGCATGGCCGTCATGGCGGTCGTCCCGCTGATCACGAAGGTGATCATCGACGACGTGGTCGGGGACCACAGCCGCAGCATGGCCCCCTGGGCGGGCGCGCTCATCGGAGCTGCCGTCGTCGTCTACGTCCTCACCTACATCCGCCGCTACTACGGCGGCCGTCTCGCCCTCGACGTCCAGCACGACCTGCGGACCGAGATGTACGGCACCATCACCCGGCTCGACGGGCGGCGCCAGGACGAGTTGTCCACCGGCCAGGTCGTCGGCCGCGCCACCAGCGACCTCCAGCTGATTCAGAGCCTGCTGTTCATGCTCCCGATGACCATCGGGAACCTCCTCCTCTTCCTGATCTCCCTCGGGATCATGGCCTGGCTCTCGCTGCCGCTCACCCTGGTCGCGCTCGCCGTCGCCCCCGCCCTCTGGTTCATCGCCAAGCGCAGCCGCGCCAAGCTGCACCCCGCGACCTGGTACGCGCAGGCCCAGGCCGCCGCCGTCGCGGGCGTGGTGGACGGCGCCATCAGCGGCGTACGCGTGGTGAAGGGCTTCGGACAGGAGGAGCAGGAGACCGGGAAGCTCAGGGAGGTCGGGCGGCGGCTCTTCGCGGGGCGGCTGCGCACGATCCGGCTCAATAGCAAGTACACCCCGGCCCTCCAGGCCGTGCCCGCCCTCGGTCAGGTCGCGATGCTGGCGCTGGGCGGCTGGCTCGCGGTGCGCGGGCAGGTCACGCTCGGTACGTTCGTGGCGTTCTCCTCGTACCTCTCCCAGCTCGTCGGGCCCGTGCGGATGCTCGCCGTGGTCCTCACCGTCGGGCAGCAGGCCCGCGCCGGTGCCGAGCGCGTACTCGAACTCATCGACACCGAGCCGTCGATCCAGGACGGGACGAAGACCCTTCCGGCCGAGGCGCCCGCGACCGTCGAGTTCGACGACGTGTCGTTCGGATACGAGGAGGGGCGGCCGGTCCTGGACGGGCTGAGCTTCGAGATCGGACCGGGCGAGACCCTCGCCGTCGTCGGCTCGTCCGGCTCCGGCAAGTCCACGATCTCGTTGCTGATGCCCCGCTTCTACGACGTGACGCACGGCGCCGTCCTCATCGGCGGCCACGATGTGCGCGAGCTGACCCAGGAGTCGCTGCGGGCCGCGATCGGGCTGGTACCCGAGGACTCCTTCCTCTTCTCCGACACCGTGCGCGCCAACATCGCCTACGGCCGCCCGGACGCCACCGACGAACAGATCGAGGAGGCCGCCCGGGCCGCGCAGGCGGAGCGTTTCATCGCCGAACTGCCCGACGGCTACGACACCAAGGTCGGCGAGCACGGGCTCACCCTCTCCGGCGGCCAGCGCCAGCGCGTCGCCCTCGCCCGCGCCATCCTCACCGACCCGCGCCTGCTCGTCCTGGACGACGCCACCTCCGCCGTGGACGCCCGCGTCGAGCACGAGATCCACGAGGCGCTGAAACAGGTCATGGAGGGCCGGACGACCCTCCTGATCGCGCACCGCCGCTCCACGCTCAACCTCGCCGACCGCATCGCCGTGCTCGACGGCGGCCGGCTCGCCGACCTGGGCACCCACGAGGAACTCCAGCAGCGGTCCCCGCTCTACCGGCGGCTGCTCACGGACCCGGACGGGCTCGGCGGAGTCTCTCCGGGACACGCCCAGCCCGCCGCGCCGGCGGAGGACACCTCCGTACGGGACGAACTGGACGCCGAGTTCGACGCCGAGCGAGGGATCACCTCGCATCTGTGGACGGGTGACCGCGAGCGCCGGGACACGGCACTGGAAGGAACGCCCGCCACACCTGAGCTCCTCGCCCAGGTCGAGGCGCTGCCCCCGGCCACCGACACCCCGGGTGTCGACGAGGCACGCGCGGTCACGTCCGAGGACTCGTACGGACTGCGCAGGCTGCTGCGGGGCTTCGGGCTCCCCCTCCTGGTCAGCCTCGGCCTGGTCGGCGTCGACGCCGGTATGGGCCTGCTGCTGCCCGTGCTGATCCGGCACGGCATCGACCAGGGTGTCTCCCAGGTGGCCCTCGGCGCGGTGTGGGTCGCGGCCGCGCTCGCGCTCGTCACCGTGCTCGTCCAGTGGGCGGCGCAGATCGGCGAGACGCGGATGACGGGACGGACCGGGGAGCGGGTCCTGTACTCGCTCCGGCTGAAGATCTTCGCGCAGCTGCAGCGGCTCGGACTCGACTACTACGAACGTGAGTTGACGGGTCGGATCATGACCCGGATGACGACCGACGTCGACGCGTTGTCGACCTTCCTGCAGACCGGCCTGGTCACCGCCTTCGTCTCCGTCGTCACCTTCTTCGGCATCATGGCCGCGCTGCTGGTGATCGACGTACAGCTGGCGCTGGTCGTCTTCGTGACGCTGCCGGTGCTGATCGTCGGCACGTTCTTCTTCCGCCGGGCGAGTGTGAAGGCGTACGAACTCGCCCGTGAGCGGGTGTCCGTGGTCAACGCCGACCTTCAGGAGTCGGTTTCCGGGCTGTTGATCCTGCAGGCGTTCCGGCGCGAGAGCTCGGGCTGGAAGCGGTTCGCGGAGGGCAGCGACAGCTACCGCAGGGCGCGTGTCCGCGGGCAGTGGCTGATCTCCGTCTACTTCCCCTTCGTCCAGTTGCTGTCGTCGGTCGCGGCGGCCGCGGTGCTGATCGTCGGCGCGCACCGGGTGGACGCCGGGACGCTCACGACCGGTGCGCTCGTCGCCTACCTCCTCTACATCGACCTGTTCTTCGCCCCCGTGCAGCAGCTTTCACAGGTCTTCGACGGCTACCAGCAGGCGACGGTCTCGCTCGGCCGGATCCAGGAACTGCTCCAGGAGCCGACGTCGACGAAGACCGCCGACAAGCCGCTCGACGTGCCCGCGCTGCGCGGCGACATCGCCTTCGAGGACGTCGACTTCGCATACGGCGACGACGAGGAGGCGCTCAGCGGGGTCCGTCTGAGCATCCCCGCCGGGCAGACCGTCGCCTTCGTCGGCGAGACCGGCGCGGGCAAGTCGACGCTGGTGAAGCTGGTCGCCCGTTTCTACGACCCGACCGGCGGGCGGGTGACCGTGGACGGCACCGATCTGCGCGCCCTCGACATCACCTCGTACCGGCACCGGCTCGGTGTCGTGCCCCAGGAGGCGTACCTCTTCCAGGGCACGGTCCGTGACGCCATCGCCTACGGCCGTCCCGACGCGACCGACGCCGAGGTGGAGGCCGCGTCCCGCGCGGTCGGCGCGCACGACATGATCGCCACGCTCGACGGCGGCTACCTCCACGAGGTCGCCGAGCGCGGCCGCAACCTCTCCGCCGGGCAGCGCCAGCTGATCGCGCTGGCCCGCGCCGAACTCGTGGACCCGGACGTCCTGCTGCTCGACGAGGCCACCGCCGCGCTCGACCTGGCCACGGAGGCTCTGGTCAACCAGGCGACCGACCGGCTGGCAGGCCGCCGTACGACGCTGGTGGTCGCCCACCGACTGACCACGGCCGCCCGTGCGGACCGCGTCGTGGTGATGGCCCACGGCCGGGTCGCGGAGGACGGCACGCACGACGAGCTGCTTCAACTGGACGGACAGTACGCGGAGCTGTGGCGGACGTTCGTGGGAGCGTCCGAGCCGGAGGAGCCGGTCGGCTCCTCCGTCTGAGCCTCCCGCGGGGGAACGGAACCATCCGACGTAGGTTCTGCGTCCGTACACCAGTACGCCTATGAGCGGGGAGGGACGACAGTGGACCGTGGTGCGATACGTCGGCGCCTGGCGCTCGGCCTGGCCGTGCTGACCGCATCCGGACTGCTCGCGATGCTGAACCCGGGCACCGCGGCGGCCGGCTCGTACTGCTCGGGACGCAAGGTCCGTACGCTGTCCTTCTCGACCGGCTCGGTCCAGGTCTACAAGCGTGGCGGCTATGTCTGCGCCGTGACCCTCCCCAAGACGCAGAAGCCCTATGCGAGGGCGATGTCCGTCAGCGTGCAGGCGCGCGGCAACCGGCCGGTGGTCGACGAGGGCAGCTTCAGGCATCACGCGGGCCCGGTGACCGTTCACGCCGGCCATCGCTGTGTCCGCGTCAAGGGCTCGGTCGGCTCGGGCTCGGTGAGCTCGGGCTGGATCCTCTGCTGAGTCGCCCTCCCATCGAGGGTTTTCCCCATCTCCCCTGGTGCGCCTGTGAGTTGCTCCGATAGCTTCCAGCGCACATCTGTTTCACAGGGGAGGGTGCATGCGCAAGGCGCTCAGATGGCTGCTGGCGCTCACGGTGCTCATAGGCACGTTGAGCACGGCCGGGGCGGCCACCGCCGCCCAGCCGGAGGCCACCGGCACGACCACCACGGACATAAAGGACCGGCTCCTCGCGATACCGGGGATGAGCCTGATCCAGGAGAAGCCGTACACCGGCTACCGCTACTTCGTCCTCAACTACACCCAGCCGATCGACCACCGGCACCCGTCCAAGGGCACGTTCCAGCAGCGCATCACCGTGCTGCACAAGGACACCTCGCGCCCGACGGTCTTCTACACCGGCGGCTACAACGTGTCGACGACTCCCAGCCGCCGTGAGCCGACCCAGATCGTGGACGGCAACCAGGTGTCGATGGAGTACCGCTTCTTCACCCCGTCCCGGCCCGACCCGGCCGACTGGACGAAGCTCGACATCTGGCAGGCGGCCAGCGACCAGCACCGCATCTTCAAGGCCCTCAAGCCGCTCTACCGTCAGAAGTGGATCTCCACGGGCGGCTCCAAGGGCGGCATGACCGCCACGTACTACGAGCGTTTCTACCCGCGAGACATGGACGGCGTCGTCGCCTACGTCGCCCCCAACGACGTGGTGAACAACGAGGACTCGGCGTACGACCGCTTCTTCGCCACCGTCGGCACCAAGGAGTGCCGCGACCGGCTGAACGCCGTACAGCGCGAGGCGCTGGTGCGCCGGGAGCCGCTGGAGAAGAGATACGAGGCGCTCGCGGCCGAGAACGGCTTCACGTTCACGACGGTCGGCAGTCTCGACAAGGCCTACGAGGCGGTCGTCCTCGACTACGTGTGGGGCTTCTGGCAGTACAGCCTGCTGGCCGACTGCGACACGATCCCCGCGGACGCGGCGAACGCCACGGACGAGGAGATCTGGACCTCCATCGACACCATCTCCGGGTTCTCCTTCTACACGGACCAGGGCCTGGAGCCGTACGCGCCGTACTACTACCAGGCGGGCACACAGCTCGGCGCGCCCACGATCGGCTTCCCGCACATCGAGAAGAAGCTGATCCGCTACGGCTACCAGCCGCCGCGGAACTTCGTGCCGCGCTCCATCCCGATGAAGTTCCAGCCGTCGGCCATGCGGGACGTGGACTCCTGGGTCCGCCACCACGCCGACCACATGCTCTTCGTCTACGGCCAGAACGACCCGTGGGGCGCGGAGCGTTTCCGCCTCGGCAAGGGCGCGCGTGACTCGTACGTCCTCACGGCCCCCGGCCTGAACCACGGCGCCAACGTCGGCGGCCTCGTCGCCGACGAGAAGGCCCTCGCCACGGCCCGCATCCTGGAGTGGGCGGGCGTCGCCTCGGCGACGGTCCAGTCGAACCCGTCGGCGGCCAAGCCGCTCGCGAAGTTCGACGCGAAGCTGGACCGCCACGAGGCGGACCGCGAACTGTCGCTGCGCCCGTAACGCGGGTTCGGCGCCGCCGGACCACGCGCCGTCATGGTCGCTCGCCGGTGCGGTGGACAGGACCTCTTGTCCGCCGTACCGGCGTCGTCACACCGGCCGGGCGCAGCCCACCGGTTTGCCTCCGCCCAGCTGTACGTACAACTCGGTGGACGCGGGGCATTCGGCCCGCTCGACGACCGCCGACGTCACCTTGTACTCCGGGGGCATCTTCCCCTGGCCGTCGCAGGCGGTCTCGCGGACCTGGCCGCTGCCCGAGCTGTAGACGCAGTCGCCGACGATCGTACGGGGGCCTCCGCCGCCGCCCGGATCGCCGGGGTGCGGGCGCTCGAGTTTGCGCATGCAGGCGTAGCCCTGCGGGATCACGCCGTCGCCGTTCTCGTCCGAGGCGGGCCTGGTCTCGCTGATGTGCAGGACGAAGTCCGTGGTCGCCGGGCACAGTGGCCCGTCGACCACCTTGCCGTCGTAGCGGGCGATGACGCGCGCGGCGGCCCGTTCGCTGCTGCAGAGCACTTCCGTGAAACTGGTCGTGCCGAAGGAGCTGCACTCGTCGATCGCGAGGAACACCGCCCCGTACCCCGAGGGTTGTGTCGACGCCGGCGTGGCGCCGGGTCCGGCGCCCCCCGAGCCGCCGGACCAGCGGTCGCATCCCGCGATCGTGGCCATCAGCAGCGCGCACACCACCCCAACGGAACGCCGACCCAACGAGTTGGCTCGCATGGCTTCCCCCCGATACCCCGGTCCAGCGTGACCCGTCGCGACGGGCACACGCCAGACATGCGGGGTGCTTTGCGCTACTTGGGGGTGTTGCGCCGGGTGTGCGACGTAGGACTAATACGTCAATCCGTACCCGATCGGATACAGCACCTGCGCCGGTTCGTCCGCCCGCTGCACCGCAACCGGAAGCCTGCCGCGGGGCTTCACCTTGCCCGCGATCACCCGTGCGGCGGCGCGCAGTTCGACGTCCGTCCAGGAGTACGTGGCCAAGCAGGCGTCCACTGAGGGGAGGTGGGCCACGTCGTAGGGGTTGCGCAGTGCGATCGCGACGACCGGGACGCCGGTCGCGACGAGCTGTTCGACGAGGTTCTTCTGTGAACCGGTCGCCGTCACGTTGTACGTCCCGACGATCACGGCGTCCTTGCCCTTGGCCGCCGCCACCGCCCTGTCGATGGCCGCCTGGGTGGGGGCCGTCCCGGTGGACAGCGCCGTCGCCGCGAAGCCCAGCTCGGTGAGGGTCCTCGCGAGGACCGTGGTGGGCGGCCCGTCGGTGCCGGACGGGGAGGCGGGGTCGGCACCCAGGACGAGGACGTTCACCTGTGAACGCCGCGAAAGAGGGAGCAGGCCCCGCTGGTTGAGGAGCAGGGTGGTCGTACGCTCGGCGATCCGGTCGGCCGCCCTCAGATGTGCCGCGACGCCCACCGCGCGGTCGACGCCGCCGTCGGTGACGTAGGGGTCGCGCAGCAGCCCGAGCTTCGCCTTCAGCCGCAGGACGCGCAGGATCGACTCGTCGAGGCGGGCCTCGGTCAGCTCGCCGCCGCGCACCGCGTTCAGGACGGCGTTCCATGCCACGTCCAGGGAAGGTGGGTTGAGGAGCTGGTCGACCCCGGCCTTCAGGGCCAGGACGGGGACGCGGTCGTCGCCGTACTTCGTCCGTACGCCCTCCATCTGGAGCGAGTCCGTGACCACGACCCCGTCGTAGCCGAGCTCCTCGCGCAGGATGCCGGTGAGGATCGGGTGGGAGAGCGTGGCCGGGTCGCCGGCCGGGTCGAGTGCCGGGACCATGATGTGGGCGGTCATGATCGAGTCGATGCCGGCGCGGATGGCGGCCCGGAAGGGCACGGCGTCCAGGGCCGACCACAGCTCCCGGCTGTGCGTGATGACCGGGAACCCGAAGTGGCTGTCGACGGCGGTGTCGCCGTGCCCCGGGAAGTGCTTGGCCGTGGCGGCGACACCGGAGCCCTGATACCCCTTCACCTCGGCCGCCACCAGCCCCGCCACCGCGTCCGGGTCGGCGCCGAAGGAGCGTACGCCGATGACGGGGTTGGCCGGGTTGACGTTCACGTCGGCGACCGGGGTGTAGTCCTGGCGGATGCCCAGCGCGCGCAACTCGGCGCCGCCGACGCGCCCCACCGTACGGGCGTCCTCCCGTGAGCCTCCCGCCCCCAGCGCCATCGCGCCCGGGAACAGCGTCGCGGGCCTGCCCACGCGGGCCACGATCCCGTGCTCCTGGTCGGTGGAAATGAGAACAGGCAGCCCGCGCGGCTGGGCGAGGGAGGCCTGCTGGATGCCGTTCGAGAGAGCGGCGATCTGGTGGGGGTCCCGGGTGTTGTGCGCCCAGGTGAAGTAGATGATTCCGCCCACCCGGTACTTGGCGATCAGCTCGGCGGCCGTTCTGACGCCGATCTCCCTGAGGTTGGCGTCGATGTCGGCCTGGTCGGGCGCGGTGGCCGAGTGGCCGTACACCCGCATCACGAAGAGCTGGCCGACCTTCTCCTCCAGCGTCATACGGGAGACGAGGGAGCGGAGTGACGCTTCGGCGTGGTGGTCATCGGCCGCTCGGGCGGGGGCGGTCGTGCTGATGGCCAACGCGGCGGTGCTTCCCACGGTGGCGGCGAGAACGGTACGTCTGGACGGCTGTGCGGTGCTTCCCGTGCTGGAGTCGCGCACGTGCGCTCCTTCCCTCGTGAAGGAAACTTCCGAGGAGCCACGAATATCCGGGAAGTTTCTTCCAGTCAAGGGTGTGCACAGTAACCGGGCAGGGGCCGTCACCGGCGCAGTTGGAGGGGGGCGCGCCGGTGACGGCGTGCTGTCGGCCGCAGGCGGCGGAGAGGGTGGTCAGCGTTCGCAGCCAGCAGCGAGGCCGACACCGCTCTGCGGAGACTCTCCGGCAGCATGCGCTTTGGACGAACCGGCGGGGGTCCGGGTTCCCCGGATTTCGGAGGTCCAGTGAAGTTGGTACGGGTGTGTCGGGCGGGAGTGGTGAAACCGGCTCAGCCGGTTTCCTCCCTCCTGGTCCCGGTCTTCGGCAGGTCATCGGCGGCCCTGTTCCTCGGCGAACCGATCGGCCCGCTGCGGTGGAGAGCGGCGGCGCTGCTGGTGGGAGGCGTGGCGCTGACGTCGCTGACACCGCCGAATGGGGTCCATTTGGCGGACGTTCCGGCGCCGGGCCGGGGCGGGGAGCCAGCATGAGGGCATGGCCGTTGTCGACATCCCCGGTTCCAAGTCCATCACCGCGCGTGCCCTCTTCCTGGCGGCGGCGGCCGACGGGGTCACCACCCTCGTACGGCCGCTCCGGTCCGACGACACGGAGGGTTTCGCGGAAGGTCTGACCCGGCTCGGCTACCGGGTCGGCCGTACGCCGCGCGCCTGGCAGGTCGACGGCCGGCCGCAGGGCCCGGCGGCCACGGACGCCGACGTGTACTGCCGGGACGGCGCGACCACCGCCCGCTTCCTGCCGACGCTCGCCGCCGCCGGACACGGCACCTACCGCTTCGACGCCTCCGCGCAGATGCGCCGCCGCCCGCTGGCCCCGCTGACCCGCGCCCTGCGCGACCTCGGCGTGGACCTGCGGCACGAGGAGGCGGAGGGGCACCACCCGCTGCGGATCGCGGCGGCGGGGGTCGAGGGCGGGGACGTGACGCTGGACGCCGGCCAGTCCTCCCAGTACCTGACCGCGCTTCTGCTGCTCGGCCCGCTGACCCGCAAGGGCCTGCGCATCACCGTCACGGACCTGGTCTCGGCGCCGTACGTCGAGATCACGCTCGCGATGATGCGCGCGTTCGGCGCGACCGTACGCCGCGAGGGCGAGGGCGGCGAGGTCTTCGTCGTCGAACCCGGCGGCTACCGCGCCACCACCTACCCCATCGAGCCCGACGCCTCCACCGCGAGCTACTTCTTCGCGGCGGCGGCGCTGACCGGCCGCGAGGTCACGGTCCAGGGACTCGGCGAGGGTGCGCTCCAGGGCGACCTCGGCTTCGTGGACGTACTGGGGCGCATGGGCGCACACGTGGAGACCGCATCCGACCGGACGACGGTCAGGGGCACCGGCGAACTGCGCGGCCTCACCGTCAACATGCGGGACATCTCCGACACGATGCCGACGCTGGCCGCGATCGCGCCGTTCGCCTCCGGCCCGGTCCGCATCGAGGACGTGGCCAACACACGGGTGAAGGAGTGCGACCGTCTGGACGCCTGCGCGGAGAACCTCCGGAGGCTGGGCGTACGCGTGGAGACCGGCCCCGACTGGATCGAGATCCACCCGGGCGCCGCTCCCGTCGGCGCGGACATCAAGACGTACGGCGACCACCGCGTCGTCATGTCCTTCGCGGTGACCTCGCTGCGGGTGCCGGGGATCGAGTTCGACGACCCGGGGTGCGTACGCAAGACGTTCCCCGGGTTCCACGAGGCGTTCGGGGCCTGGGCCGGATCCTGAATGGTCAGGGTCCAGTTGGGACACGACGGGGGCACGAGTCCGCGCGAGGTCGAGGGCGAGGCCGGACCGCAGGAGCCGCAGGGCTGATCGGTCGGCGGCGGGCCGCCCCAGGGCTCCCGGACGGCGCCGGGAATTTCGTTCGACGGCCTCGGGGGTGTACGGCAGACTTCGCCGGACTTCCGCGTCTCCGCGTTCGCCTGCGGAGTTCGCGTCGTCGACCGTTGCTTGCGAAGGGATGTCGGGTGTCGGGTTTCCAGTTGGAGGGGCCGGTTCTCGAAGGTGCGCTCGTGCGACTGGAGCCGCTCGGTCATCGTCACGCGGCCGACCTCGCCGTGGCGGCGGAGGAGAACCGGGGCTCGTACGAGTTCACCTGGGTGCCCAGGGCCGCCGAGGTCGGGGAGTACATCGACGCACAGCTCGCCCGGGCCGCGACGGGCAAGCTCGCACCGTACGCCCAGGTGTCCCTCGCCTCGGGACGAGCGGTCGGCGCCACGTCGTACTGGGAGCCGCGCTTCTGGCTGGCGGACGATCAACTCGACGCCATCGAGGTCGGGTTCACCTGGCTCGCCGCATCCGCCCAAGGCACGGGAGTGAACGCCGAGGCCAAGCTCCTGCTGTTCCGGCACGCCTTCGAGGAGTGGGGTGTCGCTCGCGTGGACTTGAAGACGGACGCCCGCAACAGCCGTTCCCGCGCCGCGATCGAGCGCGTGGGCGCCCGCTTCGAGGGCGTCCTGCGCAACTGGTCCCGCTCCTGGGCCCCGGGCGAGAACGGCCGCCTCCGCGACTCCGCGATCTACTCGATCACGGCGGCGGAGTGGCCGGAGTGCCGCAAGCGGCTGGAGTCGCGGGTGGGCGGGTTTTGATCGGCACCGTCGGGTCCGCCCGCTTCCTGGTCGGCGTCGTGCTGGGCGCCACGCGGTCACCCGGTCACCCGGTAGTGAGGTCCTTCGACCCCGACGCGGTCCCGGGAAGGCCGTCCGGGTCCGGGTGATCGGCTGACGGGTCGGACCCGGAGCCCCGCAGCTCCGGCGTACTCGCGCCCACGACCACCACCGCGAGCACGCACAGCAGGCCGCCGCTGACCAGAGAGGTCACCCCGGAGGTCCAGCCCGCGACCAGGCCACCGCGCAGGCTGCCGATGTTGGGCCCGGCCTGGCCGACGATCTGCTCGGCGGCGGTGACCCGGCCCAGCAGCGCGTCCGGCGTACGGGTCTGGACGATGGTGCTGCGGGAGATGACGGAGACGGTGTCGCCGGCCCCGGCGAGGACGAGGAGCGCGAGCCCGACCCACGGGTTGGTCATCAGGCCGAAGAGGGCGAGGGAGATCCCCCAGGTCGCCGCGCCCCAGAGCATCGCCACCCCCGGGCGGGCGAGGCGGGTGAGGGAGCCGGACAGGGCCGAAGCCGAGATACCCCCGACGGCGAGGGCCGACAGGAACAGACCGAGCGTGCGCGGGTTGTCGCCGAACCGCTCGGCGTTGACCAGCGGGAACAGGCTCAGCGGCATCGACAGCACGGTGGCGGCGAGGTCGATGATCAGCGCGCCGCGCACCACGCGGTGACCGGCCAGGAAGGCCAGCCCGTCCAGGACGCCGCGCAGTCCGGCCCGTGACTGCTCTCCCTCGGGAGGCAGCGGAGGCAGCCCGAACGCGCCGTAGAAGGACAGCCCGAAGCTGAGCGCGTCCACCACGTAGCAGCCGCCCACGCCCACCCAGCCCAGCAGGAGACCGCCGAGCGCCGGGCCCACCAGCAGCATCGCCTGGGAGGTGATCTGGTTGAGGGCCAGCCCGGCCCCCACCTGGTCCTTGGGCAGCAGCCGCGGCACGAACGTGCCCGCGGCCGGGCCGCTGACCGCCCCGAAGGCGGACTGCGCGGCGACCAGGGCGAGGACGACGAGCACCGGCGGATGCCCGACGAAGGCCTGAAGCGCCAGCAGTACGGAACACACCGCCTGCCCGGCCTGGGAGGCCAGATAGAGCCGCCGCCGGTCCCCCCGGTCCACCAGCGAACCGGCGAACAGCCCGAACGCGATCAGCGGCAGCGCCTGCGCCAGCCCGACCGCACCGGTCCACACCGTGCTGTGCGTCGACCGCCAGACCTGGAACATGACGGCGACCATGGTCATCATGCTGCCGAGCACGGACAGCGTCCGGCCGATCAGCAGCCGCCGGAAGACGGGCGAGGTCCGCAGCGGCCGGACGTCGATCAAGGTATGCGTCAGGCCCATGGGACAGCCAGATCTCGGGGTGGATGATGCTCAATCACCGCGGGAGGCTACCCACCAGCCCCGCACCATCGCCACCGCATTACGCCCCGCCCCTACGCGGACTCGTTCAGGAGCCGAGCCAGGTGCTCCCGTCCCGCCCCCAGCAACTCCGGAAGCGGCGCCGCCCCCTCGTACCACCGCTTCTCGTACTCCCAGCACAACCAGCCGTCCCAGCCCGCCCGCGAGAGCAGTTCCACGCACTCGGCGAGCGGGAGGACGCCCGCGCCGAGCGGGAGCGGGGTGGTGTCCTCGGCCGAGGCGATGTCCTTGACCTGGACGTAGCCGAGGTAGGTGCACAGGGCGGCGTACGTCGCCGTCGGCTGTTCGCCGCCCAGCCAGGTGTGCATCACGTCCCACAGCGAACCCACGTGCCGGTGGCCGACCAGGCCGAGTACCCGGATCGCGTCGGCGCCGGTGCGGTGCGAGTCGTGGGTCTCCAGCAGGATGCGTACGCCGAGGTCGGCGGCGTACTCCGCCGCCGTGCCGAGCCGCCGCGCCGCCGTCGCGTCCGCCTCCTCGGCGCTCTGCTCGGGGGCCGCGCCCGGAAAGACCCGTACGAAAGGGGCGCCCAGGTCGTGTGCGAGGTCGAGGAGTTCGCGGATCCCGGCGAGTACGGGCTCGTCGTCGCCCGGCGCCGCCACCCGCACGTATCCCGCGATGCCCAGGATCTCGATGCCCGACGCCTTGAACTCGGCGGCCACATCGGCCCGTTCGGCGGCCCCGATGCCGGGGTGCACCGGCTCCTCGGGATGCGCGCGCAGCTCCACACCGTGGTAGCCGTGCGTGGTCGCCAGTCGTACGACATCGGGGATCGGAAGCCCGGGCACGCCGAGCGTGGAGAAGGCCAGCTTCATGCTCCGGGACCCTACCCGGCAACGTCACTCCGGCGTGCCGTGCAGGTCCAGACGCCAGTCCTGGCCGACGAGGTCCGCGCCGAAGGAGCGGTGCGGTTTCTCGGTGACGAGGGTGAAGCCGTGGCGCTGGTAGACGCGGCGGGCGGCGGCGAGGACGTCGTTGGTCCACAGGGCGAGTTCGCGATAGCCGACGCCCCGCGCGAAGTCGACGACGGTCTCGACGAGCCGGTCGCCGATCCCGAGCCCGCGCGCGTCCGGCTCGACGAGCAGGAGCCGCAGCCGGGCGCTTCCGGGCGCGTCGTCCCGTACGCACATCACGCACCCCACCGGCCGACCGTCGATTTCGGCGATCCACACGCGTTCGAGGTGCGGGTCGTGGTCCTCGGCGAAGTCGGCCACGATCCTCGCCACCAACCCCTCGTAGTCGGCGTTCCAGCCGTGTTCGGCGGCGTACAGCGCGGCGTTGCGCTGCACGATCCAGCCGAGGTCGCCGGGGCCGGGTTCGCGCAGGACGACGTCCTCGCGACGGGGCGGGCGCCCATCGGAGAGCAGGGTGCGCACGGTCCGCATCGCCTCGGCGAGCCGGGGGCGGTCGTCGGCCGCAACGGTCGCGAGCAGTGCCCCGACCGATTCCCGCGCCCGCTCGTCCAGCAGGTCCGCGGTCTCCCGGCCACGGGTCGTGAGCGTGATCCGGCGGCGCCGTGGGTCCCGCTCCGAGGGCGTCCGCTCGATCAGCCCGTCCTGCTCGAACTTGTTCAGGATGCGGCTCAAGTACCCGGCGTCGAGGGAGAGTTCGATGCGCAGGTCGGCGGCGTCCGTACGGGGTGAATGCGCGAGTTCGTACAGCACGCGGGACTCCGTCAGCGTGTACGGGGCGTAGAGGTGGCGGCCGTAGTCCAGCGCGCCGATGAGGTTCGTGTAGAAGCGGTTGAACGAGCGGATGTCGTGAACGGTCATGGCTGATCCACCCCGGATGGTTGACTCAGTCAGAGATGCGGTGTCAGCGTACGACCGTTTTCACCCAGTCGTCCATGGGGGCGACGACGAGCCCGGGAATTCTTGACACCCCGGGGTGAAGCCGCTTGCGACGCGGGTTCAGCGCCCGTCGGAACGCGCGACGCGGAATCCCACGTCGTCGACCTGGTAGGCCGGGTGGCTGCGGCGCCGCGCGGAGGCCCGGCAGCTCCAGTGCTCGTCGAACCAGCCGCCGCCACGCAGCACCCGGTAGCTGCCGTAGACCTCGGCGTCGTAGATGTCCCAGCACCAGTCCCAGACGTTGCCGAGCATGTCGTACAGGCCCCAGGGGTTGGGCTGCTTGCCGCCCACGTCGTGGATTCGCTCGTGCGAGTTGCCGCGGTACCAGGCGATCTCGTCGAGCGGCCCGTAATGCGGTCCGGTCGTGCCGGCGCGGCAGGCGTGCTCCCACTCGGCTTCGGTCGGCAGCCGGTATCCGTCGGCGGACGCGTCCCATGCGATGCGTTCCTGGGCGGCATCGAGGTGATAGGCGGGCGCGAACCCGTCACGCTCGGACAGGGCGTTGCAGAACCGGACCGCGTCCCACCAGGAAACGCCCTCGACGGGGAACCGGTCCCCATGGACGGTGCTCGGCCGCCGGCCGGTGATCTCCGCGTACTGCGCCTGGGTGACCGGGAATGCCGCGAGCCGGTAGGGCGCGAGGTCAGCCGACCAGCTGCGCCGCGTCCGTCGGTCCGACAGCGTGACCCGCCCCGGCGGGATGGAGATCATCTCGTTTCCTGCGGCGGCGTCCATGGGCAGGTGATCGTACCGGCGCCTGCCCAGGGACGCCGTGCGTCCGGTGTTCCCTCGGGCCTGCGCCCCGTACCCCGACAGCGGGCGCCCGCCGGGAGAGCGCCCTGAGCCCCCGGCTCCCGCACCGCAGCAAGGAGGCCGCCGGGCCCGTCGGACCCCTCAGACCCGCCGGCCCACAGACCCGTCAGGCCAGCCAGTCCTGCCGGGTCCGCCGTGCCTACTGGCCCGCTGGCCCGCTGGCCCGCTGGCCCGCTGGCCCGCTGGCCCGCTGGCCCGCTGGCCCGCTGGCCCGCTGGCCCGCTGGCCCGCTGGCCCACAGGCCCACAGGCCCACAGGCCCGCTGGCCCGCTGGCCCGCTGGCCCACAGGCCCGCTGGCCCGTCAGACCCGCGGCCCCCCCGTCGACCCCCGCACCATCAACTCCCCCCGCACCGTGGCGACCCCGCCCGGCGGTGGCTCCTCCCGCCCCATCGCGATCCGCCCCGCTCGCGCCCCCGCCTCGGACAACGGCAGCCGCACGGTCGTGAGCGCGGGCACCGCGTCGATGCTGAACGGCAGGTCGTCGAAGCCGGCGACGGACACGTCGTCCGGGATACGGAGCCCGGAGTCCCGCAGCGCCGCGCACGCGCCGAGCGCGACGGTGTCGTTCGCGGCGACGACGGCCGTCAACGACGGGTCACGGCGAAGGAGTTCGAGCGTCGCCTCGTACCCGGAACGGCGGTCGTAGCGTCCGTGGACCGTGTGCCGCGGATCGTCCTCGATGCCGTGCCAGGCGAGCGCGGCGCGGTGCCCCTCCAGACGGTGGCGGGTCGTCGTCCGCTCCTCGGGTCCCGCGATGTAACCCATGCGCCGGTGCCCGAGCCCGATCAGATGCTCGGTGAGCTGCTGCCCGCCCCCGCGGTTGTCGAAGGTGAGTGCGATCGCCGCGGCGGCGTCGGGCGCGGGCGGGCGCCCGCACAGGACCACCCGGGTCCCCGCGTCCTCGAGCTTGCGCAGCTTCGCCGCGACCGCCGCCGCGTGCGGCGCGTCCTCGACGGCGCCGCCCGTCAGGACGACCGCGGCAGCGCGTTGGCGCTGAAGAAGCGTGAGGTACGTCAGTTCGCGCTCCGGGGAGCCGCCGGTGTTGCACACCACGCCGAGCCGCTCCCCGCCCGCACGGCCCCCGGGCCCCCCGATCTCCGACTGGATCGCGGCCGCCATGATCCCGAAAAAGGGGTCGGCGATGTCGTTGACCAGGATGCCGACCAGGTCGGAAGTGGCCGCGGCCAGTGAGCTCGCCGGCCCGTTGAGCACGTAGTCCAGCTCGTCCACCGCACGCAGCACCCGCTCACGGGTGGACGCGGCCACGGGATAGTTCCCGTTCAGCACGCGCGACACCGTCGCGGGGGAGACCTGCGCGCGAGCCGCCACGTCCGCCAGGGTCACCGTCATCTCGTCGTCCTCCGGTCGCGCATCTCGTCCTCGTCTCGCGGGCACATAGGTCCTGTAACCGCCTTCAGGTCCACAGGGTCCGTGGGCCTGTAACCGCCTTCAGGCCCACCGGGCCCATGGGCCTGAATCCGCCCTCAGATCCACAGTCCCGTGCCGTCCGCAGGTTCTCGGGCGAACGCCCGAGCAGACCCTACGGCCCCACACCCCACCCTGTTCGCCCGCTCGAACAACTCGTCTTCCACACGGTCTTGTCCGATCCGCTGCTCAGAGGCTAGCTTCTCACCAGATAGAAAGCGCTTGCTGTAACGCTCGCCGATGGGCGTACGGGGAGCCGGACGCGTACGAAGGGAATGACGTGACACGCAAGACGGTGCGCATCGCCATGAACGGCGTGACGGGACGCATGGGCTACCGCCAGCACCTCGTCCGCTCCATCCTCGCCCTCCGCGACCAGGGCGGTCTAGACCTGGGTGACGGCACCGTGCTGTGGCCCGAACCGGTCCTCGTCGGGCGCCGCGAGCACGCCCTGAAGGCGCTGGCCGAGCAGCACGGGCTCGAGCGCTGGTCCACCGACCTGGACGCCGTACTGGCCGACCCCACCATCGACATCTACTTTGACGCGCAGGTCACCTCCGCCCGCGAGGAGTCGATCAAGGCGGCGATCGCGGCGGGCAAGCACATCTACACCGAGAAGCCCACGGCCACCGGCCTCGACGGCGCCCTGGAGCTGGCCCGCCTCGCGCGCGAGAAGGGCATCAAGCACGGCGTCGTCCAGGACAAGCTCTTCCTCCCCGGCCTGCTCAAGCTCAAGCGCCTCATCGACGGCGGCTTCTTCGGCCGGATCCTCTCCATCCGCGGGGAGTTCGGCTACTGGGTCTTCGAGGGCGACTGGCAGACCGCGCAGCGCCCCTCCTGGAACTACCGTGCCGAGGACGGCGGTGGCATCGTTGTCGACATGTTCCCGCACTGGGAGTACGTCCTGCACGAGCTCTTCGGCCGGGTCACCTCCGTCCAGGCCCTCACCGCGACCCACATCCCGCAGCGCTGGGACGAGCAGGACAAGCCCTACGACGCGACGGCGGACGACGCCGCGTACGGGGTCTTCGAACTCGAAGGCGGTGCGATCGCCCAGATCAACTCCTCCTGGGCCGTGCGCGTCAACCGCGACGAACTGGTCGAGTTCCAGGTCGACGGCACGGACGGCTCGGCGGTCGCGGGCCTGCGCAACTGCCGCGTCCAGCACCGCTCGGCGACCCCCAAGCCGGTCTGGAACCCCGACATCCCCGCCACCTACTCCTTCCGCGACCAGTGGCAGGAGGTCCCCGACAACGCCGAGTTCGACAACGGCTTCAAAGCCCAGTGGGAGCTGTTCCTGCGGCACGTCTACGCCGACGCGCCCTACCACTGGGACCTCCTCGCCGGCGCCCGCGGCGTCCAGCTCGCCGAGCTGGGCCTCAAGTCCTCCGCCGAGGGCCGCCGTCTCGACGTACCGGAGATCGCGCTGTGACCATCCACCTCCCGGACGCGAGCGGAGGGCTGCGCGCCTACACGCCCCGCTCCGAGCCCCTCGCGCTCACCACCGGCGCCCCCTTCACCGCCCGTACGGTCTTCTCGGCGGCGCACGTGGTCGCCGACCCGTACGCGGATGTGTCCCCCGACTCGCCCGCCGCCGTCGACTGGGACGCGACGCTCGCCTTCCGCCGCCACCTGTGGTCGCACGGGCTGGGCGTGGCCGAGGCCATGGACACGGCTCAGCGCGGGATGGGCCTGGACTGGGCGGGCGCCGCGGAACTCATCCGCCGGTCGGCGGCGGAGGCGAAGGCTGTCGGCGGGCGCATCGCGTGCGGCGTCGGCACGGACCAGCTCACCGCCCCGGCCACCCTGGACGAGGTCCGGACGGCGTACGAGGAGCAGCTCGCGCTCGTGGAGGGGACGGGCGCGCAGGCGATCCTCATGGCCTCGCGGGCGCTGGCGTCGGCCGCGAAGGGCCCCGAGGACTACCTCGACGTGTACGGCCACCTGCTCCGCCAGGCCTCCGACCCGGTGATCCTGCACTGGCTCGGCCCGATGTTCGACCCGGCGCTGGAGGGTTACTGGGGCTCGTCCGACCTGGACGCGGCGACGGACGTGTTCCTGGAGGTCATCGCCGCCCATCCCGACAAGGTCGACGGCATCAAGGTCTCCCTCCTGGACGCCCAGCGGGAGATCGACCTGCGCCGCCGCCTCCCGGTCGGCGTGCGCTGCTACACGGGCGACGACTTCAACTACCCCGAGCTGATCGCGGGCGACGACCAGGGCTTCAGTCACGCGCTGCTCGGCATCTTCGACCCGCTGGGGCCCCTGGCGGCAAAAGCCGTACGGGTGCTGGACACGGGTGACGTGAAGGGGTTCCGCGAACTCCTCGACCCGACCGTCGAGTTGTCCCGCCACCTCTTCCAGACCCCGACCCGGTTCTACAAGACGGGCGTGGTGTTCCTGGCGTGGCTCGCGGGCCACCAGTCCCACTTCACGATGGTGGGCGGACTCCAGTCGGCGCGCTCGCTGCCCCATTTCGCGCGGGCCTACGAACTCGCCGACGGGCTGGGCCTGTTCCCGGACCCTGCCCTCGCCCAGGCCCGGATGAAGAACCTGCTCGCACTGTACGGAGTGGCCCAGTGAGCAATGCCCTTGAGCGTTTCAGCATCAACCAGATGACGGTCAAGCAGCTGTCGATGCCCGAACTGGTCGATGCGTGCCTGGAGTTCGGTGTCCCGGGCATCGGCCTGTGGCGCGAGCCGGTCCAGTCGTACGGCGTCGAGGCCACGGCCAAACTCGTCCGCGACGCGGGCCTGTCCGTCACGACGTTGTGCCGCGGCGGCTTTTTCACGGCGATAGACCCGCAGGAGCGGGCGCGGGCCCTGGACGACAACCGGGCGGCGATCGACGAGGCGGCGACGCTGGGTACGGACACACTGGTGCTCGTCTCCGGCGGCCTGCCGGCGGGCAGCAAGGACCTGCACGGAGCGCGCGAGCGCATCGCGGACGCGCTGGGGGAGTTGGGCCCGTACGCCGCGGAGCACGGCGTCCGGCTCGCCATCGAACCCCTCCACCCCATGTACGCCTCCGACCGCTGTGTCGTCTCCACCCTCACCCAGGCCCTGGACCTCGCGGAACGCTTCCCCGCGGACCAGGTGGGCGTCACCGTCGACACGTACCACATCTGGTGGGACGACAACGCCCCCGCGCAGATCGCCCGGGCGGGCGCGGGCGGGCGTATCCACACCTTCCAGCTCGCCGACTGGACCACTCCGTTGCCGGAGGGCGTCCTGAACGGCCGGGGCCAGATCGGCGACGGTGCGATCGACATGCGGGAGTGGCGCTCGTACGTCGAGGCCGCCGGTTACACCGGCCCCATCGAGGTCGAGCTGTTCAACGAGGGGCTGTGGGCGCGGGACGGCCGCGAGGTCCTGGCGGAGACGGCGGCGCGGTTCGTGGAGCACGCGATGCGGTGAAGCTGACGCACGTCGACAGCCGGCACCGCGCTCGCGCACTGCCCCACCCCGGATGTTCCAGGGTGGGGCAGTGCCGTTATTTCTTTTCGCCTATTTCTTCTTCGCCGCCCGCTTCGTCAGCATCCGTCCCCAGCAGGAACGCTACCGAACACTTGCCCAGTGCTCCACCCTTCAGGGTGGGAGGTGCAGGGCATCCTCGCCCTGGCGGCCCGGAGGGCCGCAGAACCATGGCACTATCGCCTTGTCCGACAACGCAGTTGTCGGACCTACCGCCGGACGGGCGGGAAGTCAGGCCTGTGGAGGTCTGGTAAGACCGGTCCTCACGGACCGGCGCGGACCCGTGAAGCAGGAACCCAAGGTGGTACCGCGAAGCGGTACGGACCGGAATCTCCAGCCCTCGGGCTGGAGAGGACGTCAAGTCCGCCCCGTTTCGTCGGCACGCCGAAAAAAATCTCAGAAGACCGTGCAACCCTTCCCGCACCACGTGGGTCGTACATGGCATCAGGACTTCTGGAGGGGGATCCGGGGGGATCGCGGGGGTTCTGATGTCGGGGAGGGGAAAGCCGAGGGGCCCGGTCGACGGACCGGGCCCCTCGAAGTCTTCCGACCACACTGGAAAGTGCGGCCCTAGAAGAACACCCCACACCGCAGCAGCACATTCGCGTACGGCCGCGCCTCCCCCGTACGGACGATCAGTCTCGCGCCCGCCGACAGTGACTTCAGCTCCTCGTGCGGGACCGTCCACAGCGCGGGAAAGTGCGCGTCCAGCAGCGCCGCCGCCTCCGGGTTCGCCTCGCGGACCTCGCTCGCGGCCGTGGCGCCCTCCACCACCAGCTCCGCCAGCAGCCCGTCAAGCACCTCGGCGAAGGACGGCACCCCGGCCCGGAAGGCCAGGTCCACGACGCGCGGACCGTGCGGTATGGGCATGCCCGCGTCGCACACCAGCACCCCGTCCCCATGGCCCAGTTCGGCCAGCGCGCCCGACAGATGGCGGTTCAGAATTCCGGCCTTCTTCATAGCGACGCGACCTCCTCGGCGGTCGGGAAGGATATCTGCGCCCCGGGCCGCGTGACGGCGGCCGCCCCGACCCGGGCCGCGTACGCGGCGGCGACGGGCAGCGGCTCGTCCAGCCCCAGCCGCCAGGCCAGCGCCGCCGTGAACGCGTCACCCGCCCCGGTCGTGTCCACCGCCTCCACCTTCATGGACGGCACTCGCACGGCTCCCGCGGAATCGGCCACCAGCGCGCCCTCCGAGCCCAGCGTGATGACCACCGAACGGGGCCCGAGCGCGAGCAGCGCCGTCGCCCAGTCCTCCGGCGAGTCACCCAGGTCCGTGCCGACGATCACCCGCGCCTCGTGCTCGTTCACGATCAGCGGGTCGCAGGCCGCGAGGACCTCGGCGGGAAGAGCGCGCGGCGGTGACGGGTTCAGTACGAAGCGGCCGCCGGGAGCGAGATTCCGTACGACCTCCACGACCGTCTCCAACGGGATCTCCAGCTGCGCCGAGACCACCCGGGACGTGTGGAAGAGGCCGACGGCCGCGCGGACGTCCTCCGGTGCCAGACGGCCGTTCGCGCCCGGCGAGACCACGATGCTGTTGTCCCCGGACGGGTCCACCGTGATCAGCGCGACCCCGGTGGGCGCCCCGCCGACCAGGACGCCGGCCGTGTCGACACCGGCTGCCCGCTGCGAGTCGAGCAGCAGCCGGCCGTGGGCGTCGTCGCCGACCCGGGCCAACAGGGCCGTACGGGCCCCGAGGCGAGCGGCGGCGACCGCCTGGTTGGCGCCCTTGCCGCCCGGGTGGACGGCGAGGTCGGAGCCGAGCACCGTCTCCCCGGCCGCGGGCCGCCGCTCGACCCCGATCACCAGGTCCGCGTTGGCCGAACCCACGACCAGGAGGTCGTAGTCGTACATGAACTGTCTCCCTAAAGCAGAACGACGGGACGGCCGGGCGGCATACGCGGCCCGGCCGTCCCCGGTGTCATCCGGTGAATTCGGCCACGTTCTTCGCCGTGACCACCTTCACCGGGACCATCACCGTCTTCTCGACCTTGTCGCCTTCAGCGGCCTTCAGCGCGTTCTCGACCGCGATCCGGCCGAGTTCCGACGGCTGCTGGGCCACGGAGGCGTACATCGTGCCGTCCTTGACCGCCTTCAGACCGTCCGGGGTGCCGTCGAAGCCGATGACCGAGACCGACTTGCCCGCCTTGGAGCCGAGCGCCTTGACCGCGCCGAGCGCCATCTCGTCGTTCTCGGCGAACACGCCCTGGATGTCCGGGTGCGCCTGGAGCAGGTTCGTCATGACGTCGAGACCCTTGGTGCGGTCGAAGTCCGCGGGCTGCCGGGCGACGACCTTGATGCCGGGGTAGTCCTTCAGACCCTCGGCGAAGCCCGCGCCGCGCTCGCGGCTCGCGGACGTACCGGCCAGGCCCTGCAGGATCACGATCTTGCCCTTGCCGCCGAGCTTCTCGGCCAGGGCCTGGGCGCCCTGCTTGCCGCCCGCGACGTTGTCGGAGGCGACGAGCGCGGCCGTGTCGGCCTTGTTCACGCCCCGGTCCACGCCGACGACGGGGATGTCGGCCTTGTTCGCGGAGCGCACCGCCGGGCCCGCCGCGTCCGAGTCGACGGGGTTGACGATGATCGAACCGAGGCCCGAGCTGGTGAAGTTCTGCAGCTGGTTGGCCTGCTGCGAGGCGTCGTTCTGCGCGTCCGTGACGGTCAGGTCCACGCCGAGCTTCTTCGCCTCCTCCTGCGCACCCTTCTTGATCTGCACGAAGAAGGGGTTGTTCAGGGTGGAGAGGGACAGGCCCACCTTCTGCGTCGTCGACGAGGACGAACCGGTGTGCAGGAAGGACATCGCGCCGACGATCGCCGCCGCGACCACGGCCGCGATCACATACGTCGCCGCCTGCTTGCCCTTGCCACCACCCGAAGCACCGGCCGCGACCGGGGTGGCCCCGGCCTTGCGCCGTACGGTGTCGAGCAGGACGGCGAGGGCGATGACGACACCGATGACGACCTGCTGCCAGAAGGCGGAGACCGACAGCAGATTCAGACCGTTGCGCAGCACCGCGAGTATCAGCGCGCCGATGAGCGTCCCGGACGCCTTGCCGGTGCCGCCCGCGAGGGAGGCGCCGCCGATGACGACCGCGGCGATGGCATCCAGCTCGTAGCCCTGCGCGGCCTGCGGCTGCGCGGAGGAGAGGCGGGAGGCGAGCACGATGCCCGCGGCGGCCGCGAAGAGGCCGGACAGGGCGTAGATCGCGAGCTTCTGCTTCTTCACGCGGAGGCCGGAGAGGCGGGCCGCCTCCTCGTTGCCGCCGATCGCGTACATCGAGCGGCCGATGTAGGTACGGCCGAGGATCACCGCGGTGATGAGCCCCATCACGACCATGACCAGCACCGGCACCGGCAGCCAGCCGCCGAGGGTGTCACCGAGGTGCGAGATGGAGTCGGGGAAGGCGATCGGCGAGCCCTGCGAGATGACGAGGGACAGACCACGGCCCACCGAGAGCATCGCGAGCGTCGCGATGAACGGCGGCAGCTTCCCGTACGCGATCAGCACGCCGTTGACCAGGCCGCAGGCGATGCCGGTGGCGATCGCGAGGAGCACCGCGATCCAGACCGGGACGCCTTCCGAAGTGGCCATCCAGGCCAGGACGGTGGCGGAGAGCGCGGCGACGGAACCGACCGAGAGGTCGATGCCCGCCGAGACGATCACGAAGGTGACGCCGAAGGCGAGGATGGCGGTCACGGCCGCCTGGACGCCGATGTTGAGCAGGTTGTCCGTCGTCATGAAGTCGCCGGACAGCGCTGCCATCACGATGACGAGGCCGATGAGCGCGGTGAGCGCGCCGTTGTCGAGCAGGAGTCGGCGGACCGCCGAGGCGCCACTCGCGCCCGTTGGTTTCTTGAGCGTGTCAGTGGCCACGGGGGGCCTCCTTCTCAGTGCTGGTGGTGCTGGTGCTGGTAGTGCTGATGGTGCTGGTGGTGTTCGTGCTGACGGCGAGGGCCATGACGGTGTCCTGGGTGGCTTCGGCGGCGGCGAGTTCGCCCGCGATCCGCCCCTGGGCCATCACCAGCACCCGGTCGCTCATACCGAGCACCTCGGGCAGATCGCTGGAGATCATCAGGACCGCGGCGCCGGCGGCCGTCAGTTCGTTGATCAGCTGGTAGATCTCGACCTTGGCGCCGACGTCGATGCCGCGGGTCGGCTCGTCGAGGATCAGCACCTTGGTGTCGGCGAGCAGCCACTTGCCGATGACGACCTTCTGCTGGTTGCCGCCGGAGAGGGTGCGCACATGCTGGCCGAGCCCGGCCATCCGGACGCCGAGCTGCTCGGCGATCCGCGCGGCGGCCTCCCGCTGCCCCTTGAGGTCGACGAGTCCGCCGTGGGTCGCCGCACGCAGGGTGACCAGGCCGAGGTTCTCCTCGACGGAGGCGTCCAGGAGAAGCCCCTGGCCCTTGCGGTCCTCGGGTACGAGGCCGATGCCGGCCTCCATCGCGGCGTTCACGTCATGACGGCGCAACGCGGCGCCGGCGACCTTCACGGCACCCTTGTCGTAGGGATCGGCCCCGAAGACGGCCCGGACGACCTCCGTACGCCCGGCCCCCACGAGCCCGGCGATGCCGACGACCTCACCGGCCCGCACCTCGAAGCTCACATCGTGGAAGACACCGTCACGGGTCAGCCCCTCGACGGTCAGCAACGCGGCCCCGGAATCCCCGCGTTCGCGCGGATACTGCTGCTCGATGGACCGGCCCACCATGAGGCGTACGAGCTCGTCCTCGGGCGTGGACGCGGGCACCTGGCCGACGCTCTTGCCGTCCCGGATGACCGTGACCCGGTCGCCCAGGGCGGCGATCTCCTCCAGGTGGTGCGTGATGAAGACGATGCCGACACCGTCCTCGCGCAGCTGGCGCACGATGGTGAAGAGCTTCTCGACCTCTTCGGAGGTGAGCACCGCGGTCGGCTCGTCCATGATCAGGACGCGCGCCTTCAGGCTGAGCGCCTTGGCGATCTCGACCATCTGCAGGCGTGCGATACCGAGTTCCCGCACCCGCGCGCGGGGGGACACGTCGACACCCACCCGCTTGAGCAGTTCGGCGGCGTCGGCCTCCATCGTCTTCCGGTCGATCATCCCGAAGCGGCGCGGCTGCCGCCCCAGGAAGATGTTCTCGGCGACCGTCAGATCGGGAACGAGGTTGAACTCCTGGTAGATGGTCGCGATCCCGAGACGCTCGGAGTCCTGCGCCCCCTGGATACGGACCTCCTTGCCGTCCACGAGGACGCGCCCGGAGTCGGGGTGATAGGCGCCGGAGAGCATCTTGATGAGCGTGCTCTTGCCCGCGCCGTTCTCGCCGAGCAGCACGTGTACCTCACTGCGGCGCAGATCGAAGTCGACGCTGTCGAGCGCGACCACGCCCGGGAAGGTCTTGCGTATGCCCTCGATGCGCAGCAACTCGTCCTGGTTGCTCACGACTTACTCCTGTTCGTTGCGGGGGAGTGCGGGGTTGGGGTCGGGATCGGGATCGATTCGCCGCACGAGCGGCGTACGACGAGACGGGCGGGGAGAGTGACGGACTGCGGGGTCCGTCCCTCGATCCGGTCGACCAGGGCGCGTACGGCGGCCCGGCCCAGCGCGCCCGTCGGCTGGGCGATCGCGGTGATCGGCGGATCGGTGTGCACGAACCACGGGATGTCGTCGAAGGCCGCGAGCGCGATGTCCTCGGGAATCCGCAGGCCGCGCGCGCGGATGGCGTCCAGTGCGCCGAGCGCCATCAGGTTGTCGGCGGCGAAGACGACCTCGGGCGGCTCGGCCAGGTCGAGGAACCGCTCGGTGGCCCGGCGCCCGCTGTCGGCCTGGAAGTCGCCCTGACCTATGTAGGCCTCGGGGAGCTCGATGCCGTACTCGCCCAGCGCCTGGCGGAACGCCTCCACGCGCTCGCTGCCGGTCGTGGTCGCCGTCGGGCCCGTGATGATGGCGAGCCGCCGGTGTCCGAGACCGTGCAGATGGGCGACCAGGTCACGCACGGCCGGACGCCCGTCCGCCCGTACGACGGGGACCTCGACGCCCGGGATCCAGCGGTCCACGAAGACCATCGGGGTCCCGGTGCGCGCGGCGTCCAGCATGCCGGGGGAGCCGCCGTCGGTGGGGGAGACCAGCAGGCCGTCGATGCGCCGGTCGAGCAGGGTCCGTACGTGGTGGTCCTGCAGGTCGGGCCGTTCGTCGGCGTTGCCGATGATGACGCTGTAGCCCAGCGCGCGGGCCTCCTCCTCGACGGAGCGGGCCAGCTTGGTGAAGTACGGGTTGAGTACGTCGCTGATGACCAGGCCGAGGGTGCGGGTCTGGTCGGTGCGCAGGGAGCGGGCGACGGCGTTGGGGCGATAGCCCAGGGTCTGTACAGCGGCCAGCACACGGGCCCGTGCGTCCGGGCTGACCGACGGATGGTCGTTCAGCACGCGGGACACCGTGGCGACGGACACACCCGCCTCCAAGGCGACATCTTTGATGCTCGCCATGATCGCCCCACCTCCTCGTGGAATCGATTACACGAAGGATTGGAATCGATTACACGGGGAATTGGCAAGAGCCGAAAGGCCCCCCGTGACCAGATCGTGATTAACCGCGCTCGGATGAGCGCAGGCGTGAGCTCCGGCCGGGGGCGCTGATCGCTTTCCGGATCGCCTCCCATTCCGCCCCGGGATCGCTCCCCCTTCCGCCCGGGGTGCTGTCAGTCGGACCCGATACCGTCGGCTCATGTCCAAGCAGGCGGGGAACGGGGTGCGGCAGCTTGCCGTGCTGGAAGGCGTCCTTGAGCGAATCACGTACGCCAACGAGGAGAACGGGTACACGGTCGCCCGCGTCGACACCGGCAGAGGCGGCGGCGACCTCCTCACGGTCGTCGGCGCGCTGCTCGGTGCCCAGGTCGGCGAGTCGCTCCGGATGGAGGGCCTCTGGGGCTCCCACCCGCAGTACGGCAAGCAGTTCACGGTGGAGAACTACACGACCGTCCTCCCGGCCACCGTCCAGGGCATCCGCCGCTACCTGGGCTCGGGTCTGGTCAAGGGGATCGGCCCCGTCTTCGCCGACCGCATCACCCAGCACTTCGGCCTGGACACCCTCCAGATCATCGAGGAGGAGCCGAAGCGGCTCATCGAGGTCCCCGGCCTCGGACCCAAGCGCACCAAGAAGATCGCCGACGCCTGGGAGGAGCAGAAGGCGATCAAGGAGGTCATGCTCTTCCTCCAGACCGTCGAGGTGTCGACGTCGATCGCCGTGCGCATCTACAAGAAGTACGGCGACGCCTCCATCTCCGTCGTCAAGAACCAGCCCTACCGCCTGGCCTCCGACGTCTGGGGCATCGGCTTCCTCACCGCCGACAAGATCGCCCAGTCCGTCGGCATCCCGCACGACAGCCCGGAGCGCGTCAAGGCGGGCCTCCAGTACGCCCTTTCGCAGTCCACCGACCAGGGCCACTGCTATCTCCCCGAGGAGCGCCTGATCGCGGACGCGGTGAAGCTGCTCCAGGTGGACACCGGCCTGGTCATCGAGTGCCTGGCCGAACTGGCGGCGCCGGCCGAGGACGGCGAGGACCCCGGTGTCGTACGGGAGAAAGTCCCCGGCCCCGACGGCGGGGAGCCCGTGACGGCCATCTACCTGGTCCCCTTCCACCGCGCCGAACTCTCCCTCTCCGCCCAGCTGTTGCGCCTCCTGCGCACCGGCCAGGACCGGATGCCCGGCTTCCACGACGTGGCCTGGGACAAGGCACTGACGTGGCTGAAGGGGCGTACGGGCGCGGAGTTGGCGCCCGAGCAGGAGGAGGCCGTCCGTCTCGCGCTGACCAAGAAGGTCGCGGTGCTCACCGGCGGCCCCGGCTGCGGCAAGTCGTTCACGGTCCGTTCGATCGTGGAGCTGGCGCGCGCGAAGGGGGCCAAGGTCGTCCTCGCCGCGCCCACCGGCCGCGCGGCCAAGCGGCTCGCCGAGCTGACCGGGGCCGAGGCCTCCACCGTGCACCGGCTGCTGGAGCTGAAGCCGGGCGGGGACGCGGCATACGACAAGGACCGGCCGCTGGACGCCGACCTGGTGGTCGTCGACGAGGCCTCCATGCTCGACCTGCTGCTCGCCAACAAGCTGGCCAAGGCGGTGCCTCCGGGCGCACATCTGCTGTTCGTGGGAGACGTGGACCAACTCCCCAGCGTCGGCGCGGGAGAGGTCCTGCGGGATCTGCTCGCCGACCACAGCCCGGTCCCGGCCGTCCGGCTCACCAGGGTCTTCCGCCAGGCCCAGCAGTCCGGCGTGGTGACCAACGCGCACCGGATCAACTCGGGACAGCACCCGGTCACCGACGGCATGAAGGACTTCTTCCTCTTCGTCGAGGACGACACCGAGGAGGCCGGCCGGCTCACGGTGGACGTGGCGGCACGGCGGATTCCGGCCAAGTTCGGGCTCGATCCGCGCCGGGATGTGCAGGTGCTGGCCCCGATGCACCGGGGCCCGGCGGGCGCGGGCAATCTGAACGGCCTGCTCCAGCAGGCCATCACGCCCGCCCGCCCCGACCTCCCCGAGAAGCGCTTCGGCGGCCGCGTCTTCCGCGTCGGCGACAAGGTCACCCAGATCCGCAACAACTACGAGAAGGGCGAGAACGGCGTCTTCAACGGCACCGTCGGCGTGGTCACCGCCCTGGACGCCGAGGAGCAGCGTCTGACCGTGCTGACCGACGAGGACGAGGAAGTGCCGTACGACTTCGACGAACTCGACGAGCTGGCCCACGCGTACGCGGTGACGATCCACCGCTCCCAGGGCAGTGAGTACCCGGCGGTGGTGATCCCGGTCACCACGGGCGCCTGGATGATGCTTCAGCGCAATCTGCTCTACACGGCGGTCACCCGCGCCAAGAAGCTGGTCGTCCTCGTCGGCTCCCGCAAGGCGATCGGCCAGGCGGTACGCACGGTGTCGGCCGGCAGGCGCTGCACGGCCCTGGACTTCCGGCTCTCACACGGCTGATGGGGCTCCACCGCCCCTCGATGGAGCCCCAGCCTCCCCTTGACGCCCCCTTCGGCAAAAATGATCGATCAAATTCGTCGTAAAGGTCACACAGCACTTCCGGAACCAGGGCGAAGGGGGGCAGGATGAGCAGGCTGGAGGCACTCAGTGCCGCCAATAGGCCCAATGGTCGACCCCGAGTGCACTCTCCAGGGCCAAATGGGGGATGGTAGAGACAGTCAGGGCACCTCGAAGAAGAGGCACAACGTCGGTGAGGGATGACGTGAGCGACAACTCTGTAGTACTGCGGTACGGCGATGGCGAGTACACCTACCCGGTGATCGACAGCACCGTCGGCGACAAGGGCTTCGACATCGGGAAGCTCCGCGCCCAGACCGGGCTGGTGACGCTGGACAGCGGTTACGGGAACACCGCCGCCTATAAATCCGCGATCACCTATCTCGATGGCGAGCAGGGAATCCTTCGGTACCGCGGCTACCCGATCGAGCAGCTGGCCGAGCGCTCCACCTTCCTTGAGGTGGCCTCTCTGCTGATCAACGGCGAGCTGCCGAACGTGGACGAGCTCTCCACCTTCAAGAACGAGATCACGCAGCACACTCTGCTGCACGAGGACGTCAAGCGCTTCTTCCAGGGCTTCCCGCGCGACGCCCACCCGATGGCGATGCTGTCGTCGGTGGTCAGTGCCCTGTCGACGTTCTACCAGGACAGCCACAACCCGTTCGACGAGAAGCAGCGTCACCTCTCGACGATCCGCCTTCTCGCCAAGCTTCCGACGATCGCGGCGTACGCGTACAAGAAGTCGATCGGCCACCCCTTCGTCTACCCGCGCAACGACCTCGGGTACGTCGAGAACTTCCTGCGCATGACCTTCTCGGTCCCCGCCCAGGAGTACGAGCTCGACCCGGTCGTCGTCTCCGCGCTCGACAAGCTGCTCATCCTGCACGCTGACCACGAGCAGAACTGTTCGACCTCCACCGTGCGTCTGGTGGGCTCGTCGCAGGCGAACATGTTCGCCTCGATCTCGGCCGGTATCTCGGCGCTCTGGGGCCCGCTGCACGGCGGCGCCAACCAGTCCGTGCTGGAGATGCTGGAGGGCATCCAGGCCTCCGGCGGCGACGTCGACTCCTTCATCCGCAAGGTGAAGAACAAGGAGGACGGCGTCCGCCTGATGGGCTTCGGCCACCGCGTCTACAAGAACTTCGACCCCCGCGCGAAGATCATCAAGGCGGCCGCGCACGATGTCCTCTCGGCGCTCGGCAAGTCCGACGAGCTGCTGGACATCGCGCTCAAGCTCGAGGAGCACGCGCTCTCCGACGACTACTTCGTCTCGCGCAGTCTCTACCCGAACGTGGACTTCTACACCGGCCTGATCTACCGCGCCATGGGCTTCCCGACCGAGATGTTCACGGTCCTGTTCGCCCTCGGCCGCCTCCCGGGCTGGATCGCTCAGTGGCACGAGATGATCAAGGAGCCCGGCTCCCGCATCGGCCGCCCGCGCCAGATCTACACGGGTGTGGTCGAGCGCGACTTCGTCCCGGTCGAGGCCCGCTGACCCCGGTTACCTGCGGTTCTTCTACGGCACCCCAAACGACGGTGCCCTACGGCGAGTGAGCCGAAGGGGCGCGCCGGAGGCGAACCGAGCCCCAAAAAATACGGAAAGCGCCCTGCTACCGGTCCCCCCACGGGCCGGAAGTCAGGGCGCTTTCCTTGTCCCGGTGCGGATTCCCCCCACGGGATCCGGCCGGGCGTCTGTGGACAGCGCCTGAATCGCTGCGAGCTTGCCGGCGGCTTGCTCCGGGGCTGCCGTGAGCAAAACGAGCAAAACTCTAGGTACTGCGGTGCGGTCTGCCGGGACCCGTACCGACGGGAGGGCCGCTCAAAGCTCCCCGCTGCACGTGCCCCGGCAACGCAATTCCGGGAACGTCCCCCAAGACATCCCCCGATGCCAGAAACGCCCCCCAAGACGTCGCCGGCATCGCCAACTTAGACTCACGAACCCCTTCGTTGGTTACGTTCACATCACTGTGATCTGCGTCTCTTGCATATGTCCTGAAGATGCGCAAGAGCCCCCAAAAGGCAACCGGGGCCAAGCGTAAGGATGATGCGCGAGCCTTGTGAAGAGCTTATGTGAGGCTTCCGTTGGACTCTAGGGGGACTCTTACTCCGTCGTCATGAGAATGCCCTGAGACGAAGACTGTTCGTCACCACGAAGACCGACGAGAAGGCCATCGCGGCCCCTGCGATCATGGGGTTGAGGAGTCCCGCCGCGGCGAGCGGCAGCGCCGCCACGTTGTAGCCGAAGGCCCAGACCAGATTTCCCTTGATCGTGGACAGGGTCCTGCGCGACAGCCGGATCGCGTCGGCCGCCACCCGCAGATCCCCACGGACCAGCGTCAGATCGCTCGCCTCGATCGCCGCGTCCGTGCCTGTGCCCATGGCCAGGCCCAGGTCGGCGGTGGCGAGGGCCGCCGCGTCGTTCACCCCGTCCCCGACCATCGCGACGGTCCGCCCCTCGGCCCGCAGCCGCTCGACGACGTGGACCTTCTCCTCGGGCAGTACCTCGGCGATCACATCCGCGCGATCGATGCCGACGGCACGCGCCACCGACTCCGCGACCGCCCGGTTGTCGCCGGTCAGCAGGACGGGCGTGAGCCCCAGGGCGCGCAGTTCGCGCACGGCCTGCGCGCTGGTCTCCTTGATCGCGTCGGCGACGGTCAGGACGCCGAGTGCGACCCCGTCCCGGGTGACCACGACGGCCGTCCGCCCCGCCGCCTCGGCCTCTGCCTTGGCGCGGGCCAACTCCTGGGGAAGCGCGACCTGGGCGAGTACGCCGTCATGACGTACGCCCTCATGACGCGCCCCCTCGTGACCTGCGCCCGCATGGAGCGCGCCCTCATGGAACCGTCCCACCCGGACGTCGTAGCCCTCCACCCGCCCGCGTACGCCGAGCCCCGGGACGTTCTCGAAGTCCTCCACCGGGGGAAGCGTCCCAGCGCGCTTCTGAGCGCCCGCGGCGATCGCCCGGGCCACCGGATGCTCGGAGGCGTGTTCCAGGGCGCCGGCGAGCCGCAGGAGCCCCTCCTCGTCGGTGCCCGCGGCGACGTACACCTCCTGGAGTGTCATCTGTCCCGTCGTCACCGTCCCGGTCTTGTCCAGGACGACGGTGTCGACGCGGCGCGTGGACTCCAGGACCTCGGGGCCCTTGATGAGGATGCCGAGCTGGGCGCCCCGCCCGGTGCCGACCATCAGGGCGGTCGGGGTCGCGAGACCGAGGGCGCAGGGGCAGGCGATGATCAGCACCGCGACGGCCGCGGTGAAGGCGGCGACCGTGTCACCCGTGACGCCGAGCCAGACCCCGAAGGTGCCGAGCGCGATCAGCAGCACCACGGGCACGAAGATCCCGGAGACCCGGTCGGCGAGGCGCTGTACCTCGGCCTTGCCGTTCTGCGCGTCCTCGACGAGCCGTGCCATCCGCGCGAGCTGCGTGTCCGCGCCGACCCGGGTCGCCTCGACGACGAGCCGCCCGCCGGCGTTCACGGTCGCGCCGGCCACCACGGAGCCGACGGCGACGTCGACGGGTACCGACTCGCCGGTCAGCATGGACGCGTCGACCGCGGAGGCGCCCTCGACGACGGTGCCGTCGGTGGCTATTTTCTCGCCGGGCCGTACGACGAAGCGGTCGCCCACCTCGAGTTGTGCGACGGGGATCCGGACCTCACGACCGTCCCGCAGTACGGCGACGTCCTTGGCGCCCAGTTCGAACAGCGCCCTGAGGGCGGCTCCGGCGCGCCGCTTGGAACGGGCCTCCAGGTAGCGGCCGAGCAGGATGAGAGCGACGACACCCGCGGCGACTTCGAGGTAGATCGTCGACGACCCGTCCGTACGCGAGACGGTGAGGTCGAAGCCGTGCCGCATGCCCGGCATCCCCGCGTGCCCCCAGAACAGCGCCCACAGGGACCAGCCGAAGGCGGCGAGCGTGCCGACCGAGACGAGCGTGTCCATGGTGGCCGCGCCGTGCCGCGCGTTCGTCAGCGCGGCCCGGTGGAAGGGCAGCCCGCCCCAGACGACGGCGGGCGCGGCGAGCGTCAGGGAGAGCCACTGCCAGTTGTCGAACTGGAGGGCCGGGACCATCGACAGCAGGACGACGGGGAACGCGAGGAGGGCGGATACGACGAGGCGTCCGCGCAGGGAGGCCAGTTCGGGGTCCTCGGCGGGCGCCGTTTCCTCAAGAGAGGGCGTGGGAGGCGGGGGCTCCTCGGCCGTGTAGCCCGTCTTCGTGACGGTGGCGATCAGATCGGCGACCCGTATCCCCTCCGGGTACGAGACCTTCGCTCTCTCCGTCGCGAAGTTGACCGTGGCGGTGACGCCGTCCATGCGGTTGAGCTTCTTCTCGACGCGGGCCGCGCAGGAGGCGCAGGTCATGCCGCCGATACTCAGCTCGATCTCCGTTGTGGGTGACGTCGCCGCCGACGTTTCCGCTGAGGTCTCCGCTGACGTATCCGCTATGGATGAGTCGGGTGCTGCGATGGTCATGGTCGGGCTCCATTGACTGAGCCGGGCCGTACGGAGCCAGTATCAGCTGGTCGGTACGGCCCGGTGTGGAGAGGCATGTGCAGGGAGAGTGCTCAAGCCTTGTCGGCGAGCTCGAAGCCCGCCTCGTCGACGGCGGCGCGCACGGCCTCCGCGTCGAGCGGTACGGCGGAGACCACGGTGACCTCGCCGGTGGCCGCCACGGCCGTCACCGAGCTGACGCCGGCGATCTGGGAGAGCTCACCGGAGACGGAGCCTTCACAGTGTCCGCAGCTCATACCGCTCACCTGGTAGACGGTCGTGATGGAACCCGGGGCGTCGGTCTGCGCGGTCATGGCGTTGCTCCTCGTCGAGGCGTGTGGGGCTCGGGTGACTCCAAAGTATACCCCTAGGGGGTACTTCTCCAAGTAGGGGCACGCCGCGCCGGTGAGCACATGCAGCCGATTTGTCCGAACCTTGTGACGCTTGTCCGCCGTCGCCGTCCCGGCCGCTCATTCCGGCCGCGGCGGCACGGCCCTCACCGGCACCGCGCTCGCACGGTGCCGGAACAGGGCAAGCCCGAGGCTCGCAGCTAGCGTTCGCCCCGGAACGGTGATCTCCGGGTGGAGGGGCGAGACGGATGCGGGCAGTGGTGTTCGAGCGGTACGAGGAGCCTGCCGAGGTACGTGAGGTGGCGGACCCGGCGCCCGCGGATCACGGGGTGGTGGTGCGGGTCGAGTCCACCGGGCTGTGCCGGAGCGACTGGCACGGCTGGATGGGGCACGACCCGGACATCAGGCTGCCCCATGTGCCGGGCCACGAACTCGCCGGAGTCGTCGAGGCGGTGGGCGCCCGGGTGACAGGCTGGCGCCCGGGCGACCGGGTCACCGTTCCGTTCATCTGCGCCTGCGGCAGCTGTCCGTCCTGCGCGGCGGGCGACCAGCAGGTGTGCGAGCGGCAGACCCAGCCGGGATTTACGCACTGGGGATCCTTCGCGCAGTACGTGGCACTCGACCACGCCGACGTGAACCTGGTCGCGGTGCCGGACGAGCTGTCCTTCGCTACGGCGGCCTCCCTGGGCTGCCGGTTCGCCACGGCGTTTCGCGCGGTGGTCGCGCAGGGCCGGGTGGCGGCGGGGGAGTGGGTCGCGGTGCACGGCTGCGGCGGCGTGGGACTGTCGGCCGTGATGATCGCGGCGGCCTGCGGCGCACGGGTCGTCGCCGTCGACCTCTCGCCCCGGGCCCTGGACCTGGCACGGAAGTTCGGGGCGGCGGAGGTGGTGGACGGCTCGCGGGTCGGCGACACGGCGGAGGCGGTGCGCGAGCTGACGGGCGGCGGCGCCCACCTCTCCCTCGACGCGCTCGGCTCCCCGGCCATCTGCGCGGCCTCGGTGCGGGGGCTGCGCCGGCGCGGGCGTCATGTCCAGGTCGGCCTGCTGCCCCAGGACCCCGAGGTCCCGATGGGCCGCGTGATCGGCCTCGAACTGGAACTCCTGGGCAGCCACGGCATGCCGGCGCACGCCTACCCGCGGATGCTGGAGCTGGTGCGCGCCGGGGTACTCCGGCCCGACCTCCTGGTCACCTCCACCATCCCGCTGGACACGGCCCCGGCCGCGCTGGCCGCGATGGGCACGGCACCGGGAGCCGGAGTGACGGTCATCGAGCCGTGGAGCTGACCGCCCCACCCTCGGGGTGCCCCCGGTGGACCGCCCACTCGTCGGCGAGAATCGCCATGAGCGTTTCGTCCACCCACACACCGTCCCGCAGCTGAGCCTGCCGCCGCACGCCTACCTCCACGAACCCGACCTTCTCGTAGACGCGGCGGGCACGATGGTTGTGGGTGTACGCCTCCAACGAGATCCGGTGCAGGCCCAGTCGCTCGAAGCCGTGGCCGACGATGAGCCGGGTGGCCTCCGTACCGATCCCCTTCCCCCGCCCGCGGGGCCCGATGAGCGTGCGGAAGGTGCAACTGCGATCGGCCGGATTCCAGTCGTGGAGGACGACCTCGCCCACGAGTTCGCCGGTGCCACGGTCGGTGACGGCCAGGTCCAGCCGGTCGGCCTGGGCGGCGCGGGAGCCGTACCAGGAGCGCAGCCGCTGCGGGGTGATTTCGGTGGACGGTTCGAAGGTGAAGCGGATGACCTCCGGGTCCTTGAGGATCTCCGCGATGCCGATCGCGTCGTCCTCGGTGAAGGGGTGCAGAACGGTCTTCTGGCCGGTGAGGACGGGTTTGAGGGAGAAGTCGGCGGGGCTCATCCCGAGATTGAACCGCGTGCCCCGTCCCGGCGCACTGGGCGGGGACGGGGTGCGGGTTGAGTGCCTGTGGCTTCAGTCTCTGCGGCCGCGGTTTCCCGGGCGGGAGGCGACCCAGAGTCTGACGGTCTCCGGGTACCAGTAGGGCTTTCCGTTCTCCACGTGGTCGGGCGGGGGCAGCAGCCCGTGCTTGCGGTACGACCGTACGGTGTCCGGCTGCACCTTGATGTGCGCCGCGATCTCCTTGTACGACCAGAGCCTACGGTCGGTCATGGTGGCACCTCCCTGCGCGCACCGCGGCGGCGGCCGGGGGCGGCCGTCGGGGGAGCCGAGCGCTGCGCTGGCGATCACAAAGCCTGTGCCCCGTGAACGACGCAGCGTGATCGCTGGGAAGTGCCTGTCGACTGGGTGTGACCGAAGACCCGCGTACTCGCGACATGCGTGACAGGGAGGTGTTTTTTGTGACACGCGTGACGCATTAGGCCTCAAGGGCTCAGCACCTCAGCACCTCAACGCCTCAAGGCAAAGCCCCTACGCCCCGCACGACCGCAAGAACGCCCGGGTCCGCTGAGCGATCGGCAGTGGCTTGTCCGGCGGGCACGGGTACATGTCCTGCTCGACGATCGCGAAGAGGTCGACGTCGAGCTTCCGGGCCGCCGCGAGCACCGGCTCCAGCGCCGGGACGCCGGACGGCGGTTCGCACATCACGCCACGGGCGACGGCCGGCCCGAACGGCACCTCGTTCGCCCGCACCTCGGCCAGGATCTCCGGATCCACCTGCTTGAGGTGGAGGTACCCGATGCGCTCCCCGTACGTCTCGATGAGCTTGACGTTGTCGCCGCCGCAGTAGGCGTAGTGGCCCGTGTCGAGGCACAGCGACACCAGCGACGAGTCGGTCGCGTCGAGGAAACGCGTGACGTTCTCCTCGCTGTCGATGTGCGTGTCGGCGTGCGGGTGGACGACGATGCTCAGCCCGTAGCGCTCCCGCACCTCCCGGCCGAGCCGCTCGGTCTGCGTGGTGAGATCGCGCCACTGTGCCGGCGTGAGCGTGCTGTCCTCCAGCACCTCGCCGGTCTTGTCGTCCCGCCAGAAGGCCGGGATGACGACGAGGTGCTCGGCGCCCATCGCCTGGGTGAGCGCCGCGATGTCCGAGACGTGCGCCCAGGTGGCGTCCCACACCTCGGGACCCCGGTGCAGCCCGGTGAAGACGGTGCCGGCCGACACGGTGAGCCCGCGCCGCGCGGTCTCCTCCTTGAGGACGGCCGGATCGGTGGGCAGATAGCCGTACGGGCCCAGCTCGATCCACTCGTACCCGGACTGCGAGACCTCGTCGAGGAAGCGCTGCCAGGGGACCTGCTGGGGGTCGTCGGGGAACCAGACGCCCCAGGAGTCGGGCGCCGAACCGATCCGGATGCGGGACAGTGAGGACTGAGGTGAAGCCTGCGGTGACAACGACGTCATGGGCGTCAGCTTCCGACGACCCGGGGGAGGTGTCAAGGCCTGGTCCGAATGTCTGGACAAACTGTTGACAGGGCTCCCCGTGCGGGACTAGACCTGTGGACAGCCGAAGCGAAGGGAACTCGATGGCGTACGACCTGATCACCATGGGGCGGATAGGCGTGGACCTCTATCCGTTGCAGACGGGGGTCCCGCTGGCGCAGGTCTCGTCCTTCGGGAAGTTCCTCGGCGGATCGGCGACGAACGTCGCGGTGGCCGCGGCCCGGCTGGGACGGCGTACCGCGGTGATCACGCGTACGGGTGACGATCCCTTCGGCGTGTACCTCCACGAGGCACTGCGCGGCTTCGGCGTCGACGACCGCTGGGTCACCCCGGTGGCGGGCCTGCCGACCCCGGTCACGTTCTGCGAGGTGTTCCCGCCGGACGACTTCCCGCTGTATTTCTACCGGCGGCCCAAGGCCCCGGACCTGGAGATCGACGCGCACGAACTCGACCTGGACGCCGTCCACGAGGCGCGCATCTTCTGGATGACGGGGACCGGCCTGAGCGAGGAGCCCAGCCGTACGGCGACACTCGCCGCGCTCGCCCACCGGGCCAAGTCCGGTACGACGGTCTTCGACCTCGACTGGCGGCCCATGTTCTGGAAGGACCCCGACTCGGCCCGGCCTTTCTACGCCGAGGCCCTGCGCCACACCACCGTCGCCGTCGGCAACATCGACGAGGTCGAGATCGCCACCGGCGAGCGCGAACCGCACGCGGCGGCGACCGCCCTCCTCGAAGCCGGTGTGGAACTCGCCGTCGTCAAGCAGGGCCCCAAGGGCGTCCTCGCCGTCCACCGCGACGGCACCTCCGCCGAGGTCCCGCCCCTCCCGGTGACGGTCCTCAACGGGCTCGGTGCCGGCGACGCGTTCGGCGGCTCCCTCTGCCACGGCCTGCTCGCCGGCTGGGACCTGGAGCGGATCATGCGGCACGCGAACGCCGCGGGCGCCATCGTCGCCTCCCGCCTGGAGTGCTCCTCCGCGATGCCGACCCCCGAAGAGGTCGAGGACGCGCTCACGGCAGGAGTGGTCCGATGAAGGCGGGACACGAAGGGGGCGCCCCCTCCTCGTACGCAAGACACGGCGGCATCGACATCGCCGAGCTCGTCCGTCTGCGCACCCATCACCCCGAGGCCGTCGCCGAAGCCGCCGCCCGTCGCCCCCGCCGCCCGCTCGTCGACGACACCGGCCGGCTGATGATCGTCGCGGCGGACCACCCGGCCCGTGGGGCCCTCTCCGTCGGTGACCGGAAGTTCGCCATGGCGAACCGTGCCGACCTCCTGGAGCGGCTCTGCCTGGCCCTCTCCCGCCCCGGCGTCGACGGTGTGCTCGCCACCGCCGACATCCTCGACGACCTGCTGCTCCTCGGTGCCCTCGACCACAAGGTGATCCTCGGCTCGATGAACCGCGGCGGCCTGGCGGGCGCCTCCTTCGAACTGGACGACCGCTTCACCGGCCACCGCCCCCAGGACATCGAGCGGCTCAACTTCGACGCGGGCAAACTGCTGCTGCGCATCGACTACGACGATCCGGGCTCGCTGCGCACCCTGGAGTCCACCGCCCGAGCCGTCGACGAGATGGCGCAGCGTCGGCTCCCGGTCTTCGTCGAGCCGTTCCTCAGCCGCCGCACCCCCGAAGGCAAGCTGGTCAATGACCTGAGCGCCGAGGCCGTCATCAAGTCCATCGCCATCGCCAGCGGCCTGGGCGGCAGTTCGGCCTACACCTGGCTGAAGGTGCCCGTCACCGAGAACCCCGACGACATGGCCCGCGTCATGGAGACCTCCACCCTGCCCGCCGTACTGCTGGGCGGCGACGTCGGCGAGGACCAGGAGGGCGCGTACGAGAAGTGGCGCGGCGCGCTGCAACTCCCCACCGTGCAGGGACTGGTCGTCGGCCGCTCGCTGCTCTACCCGGCCGACGGGGACGTGACCGCCGCCGTGGACACCGCCGTAGGACTGCTGTGAGGACCCGATGACCAGCCACCAGCTGTACGTCCCCAAGGGCGCCGCCGCCGACGCGAACTACACGCTCGACATCGACCCCGAGCGCGCCGGCTGGACCCACAGCAGTCTGCGCGTGGTGGAGCTCGGGCCGGGCGGCACACACACGTTCACCACCGGCGACAGCGAGTGGATCGTGCTTCCGCTGAGCGGCGGCTGTACCGTTCGCATAGAGGACAAAGAGTTCCAAATCCTGGGCAGGGACAGTGTGTTCGCGGGGGTCACCGACTTCGCGTACGTACCCCGTGACGCCCGGGCACAGATCACCTCCGGCGCGGGAGGCCGCTTCGCCCTGGCAGGAGCGAAGTGCGAGCGCCAACTCCCCGCCCGCTACGGCCCCGCGCCGGAGGTTCCCGTCGAAGACCGCGGCAGCGGCACCTGCGCCCGCCAGGTGCGCAACTTCGCCTCCGCCGACGCCTTCGACTGCGACAGGCTCATCGCCGTCGAGGTCATCACCCCCGGCGGCAACTGGTCCTCCTATCCGCCGCACAAGCACGACGAGCACCGGCCCGGAATCGAGTCGGAACTCGAGGAGATCTACTACTTCGAGATCGACGGGCCGAACGGATTCGGCTATCAACGCGTATTCCCTTCCCGAGACGGCGGCAGCGACGTCCTCGCCGAAGTCCGCACCGGCGACGCAGTGCTGGTCCCCGACGGCTGGCACGGCCCGTCCATTGCGGCGCCCGGGCACACCATGTACTACCTGAACGTGATGGCGGGACCGGGCGAGGAGCGGGAATGGCGGATCTGCTTCCACCCGGAACACGTAGACAACACTGCAAGCACAGAGGGATACCGATGACCTCAACGACGAGGCTGACGGTCGCACAGGCGCTGGTGCGCTTCCTGGCCGCCCAGTACACCGAACGGGACGGCGAACGGCAGCGGCTGATCGGCGCCACCTGGGGCATCTTCGGCCACGGCAACGTCGCCGGGATCGGCCAGGCGCTCATCGAGTACGCGGACGACATGCCGTACCACCAAGGGCGCAACGAACAGTCCATGGTGCACGCGGCGGTCGGCTATGCCCGCCAGTCCAACCGGCTGTCGACGCACGCCGTGACCACCTCCATCGGCCCCGGCGCGACGAACCTCGTCACCGGCGCCGCCCTCGCGACGATCAACCACCTCCCGGTGCTGCTGCTCCCCGGCGACACCTTCGCGACCCGCCCGGCCGACCCGGTGCTCCAGCAGCTCGAACTCCCGTACGCGGGCGATGTGTCGGTCAATGACTGTCTGCGCCCGGTGTCGAAGTACTTCGACCGCGTCACCCGTCCCGAGGCGCTCATCCCGGCCGCCCTCCAGGCCATGCGGGTGCTGACCGACCCGGTCGAGACCGGCGCCGTCACGCTCGCGCTGCCGCAGGACGTGCAGGCGGAGGCGTACGACTGGCCGGAGGAGTTCTTCGCGGAGCGGACGTGGTCCGTGCGCCGCCCCGCGCCCGACGCGTCCGAGCTGGCCGCCGCCGTACACACGATCCGCGAGGCCCGGCGTCCCCTCATCGTCGCGGGCGGCGGTGTCCACCACAGCCGCGCAGAGGAGGCGCTCGCCGAACTCGCCACCGCCACCCGCATCCCCGTCGCTTCCACCCAGGCGGGCAAGGGGGTCCTGAGCTGGGACCACCCCCAGGACGTCGGCGGCATCGGCCACACCGGCACGGCGACCGCCGACGAACTCGCCCGCACCGCCGACCTGGTGATCGGCGTCGGCACCCGCTACAGCGACTTCACCACCGCCTCCGGCACCCTCTTCAACGCCTCGGGCGTCCGCTTCCTGAACCTGAACATCGCGCCGTACGACGGTCACAAGCTGTCCGGACAGACGCTGATCGCGGACGCGCGCGTAGGGCTCGAGGAGCTCACCGAGGCGCTCATGCTGCACGACCACCGCGCCGAGCCCGCCTATGTCACCGAGTACACGGACGACAAGGAGCGCTGGGAGTACCGGGTCGACGCGGCCTACGAGTCCGAGGACCCGGACATTCGGCCCACCCAGCCACAGGTCCTCGGCGTTCTCGACGAGTTGGTCACCGAGGACGACATCCTGATCAACGCGGCCGGTTCGCTCCCCGGTGACCTGCACAAACTGTGGCGGACGCGCTCACGCGACCAGTACCACGTCGAGTACGGCTACTCGTGCATGGGCTATGAGATCCCGGCCGCGATCGGCGTGCGGATGGCGGCCCCCGACCGTCCCGTGTGGGCGCTGGTCGGCGACGGCACGTATCTGATGATGCCGACGGAGATCGTCACCGCCGTGCAGGAGGGGATCGCCATCAAGGTCCTCATACTCCAGAACCACGGGTACGCCTCCATCGGCGGCCTCTCCGAGTCCGTGGGCGGCGAGCGGTACGGCACCGCGTACCGTTACCGCTCCGAGGACCGTACGTACACGGGGGCGCCGCTGCCCGTCGACCTCGCCGCCAACGCGGCCAGCCTCGGCATGCGGGTGCTGCGCGCGAAGACGGTGCGTGACCTGCGGGCGGCCCTTGCCGAGGCGCGCGCCGCGGACACTCCCACATGTGTCTACGTGGAGACCGAAACGGCAGACACAGTGTCGGGGGCGCCCCCGGCCCAGGCCTGGTGGGATGTACCTGTGGCCGAGACCGCGACCCGATCGTCGGCGGTCAAGGCGCGCGAGGAGTACGACCGGCACGTCGCCGCCCGACGCCGCCATCTGTGAAGGAGTTCTTGGTCATGACGAAGATCGTCAACCACTGGATCGGCGGCAAGACCGTCGACGGCGCGTCGGGTACGTACGGGCCGGTCACCGACCCGGCGACCGGCGCGGTCACCACGAAGGTCGCCTTCGCGACGGTCGACGAGGTGGACGCCGCGGTCGCCGCCGCGAAGGACGCCTACGCGACCTGGGGCCAGTCCTCGCTGGCCAAGCGGTCCACGATCCTGTTCAAGTTCCGCGCGCTGCTCGACGCCCACCGCGACGAGATCGCCGAGCTGATCACCGCCGAGCACGGCAAGGTGCACTCGGACGCGCTCGGCGAGGTCGCGCGCGGCCTGGAGATCGTCGACCTGGCGTGCGGGATCACCGTGCAGCTGAAGGGCGAGCTGTCGACCGAGGTGGCCTCCAAGGTCGACGTGGCCTCGATCCGGCAGCCGCTGGGCGTCGTCGCGGGCATCACGCCGTTCAACTTCCCGGCCATGGTGCCGATGTGGATGTTCCCGATCGCCATCGCGTGCGGCAACACCTTCGTACTGAAGCCGTCGGAAAAGGACCCGTCGGCGGCGATGAAGGTCGCCGAGCTGCTGGCCGAGGCGGGTCTGCCGGACGGCGTGTTCAACGTCGTCCACGGGGACAAGGTGGCCGTCGACCGCCTGCTCGAGCACCCGGACGTGAAGGCCGTGTCCTTCGTCGGTTCCACGCCCATCGCCCGCTACATCCACACCACCGCCGCCGCGAACCACAAGCGCGTCCAGGCCCTGGGCGGTGCCAAGAACCACATGCTGGTCCTCCCGGACGCGGACCTGGACGCGGCGGCGGACGCGGCCGTGTCCGCGGCCTACGGTTCGGCCGGCGAGCGCTGCATGGCGATCTCCGCCGTCGTGGCCGTCGGCTCGATCGGCGACGCGCTGGTCGACAAGATCCGCGAGCGCGCCGAGAAGATCAAGATCGGCCCCGGCAACGACCCGACCTCCGAGATGGGCCCGCTGATCACGGCCGCGCACCGCGACAAGGTGGCGTCCTACGTGGCGGGCGCGGCGGCGCAGGGCTCCGAGGTCGTCCTCGACGGCACCGGCTACACGGTGGAGGGCTACGAGGACGGTCACTGGATCGGCCTCTCGCTGCTGGACCGCGTCCCGGTGACCTCGGACGCGTACAAGGACGAGATCTTCGGCCCGGTGCTGTGCGTGCTGCGCGTCGACACGTACGAGGAGGGCGTGGCGTTGATCAACGCCTCGCCGTTCGGCAACGGCACCGCGATCTTCACCCGGGACGGCGGCGCCGCCCGTCGCTTCCAGCTGGAGATCGAGGCGGGCATGGTCGGCGTGAACGTACCGATCCCGGTGCCCGTCGGCTACCACTCCTTCGGCGGCTGGAAGGACTCCCTCTTCGGGGACCACCACATCTACGGCAACGACGGCACGCACTTCTACACCCGAGGCAAGGTCGTCACCACCCGCTGGCCGGACCCGGCCGACGCCCCGACCGGCGTCGACCTGGGCTTCCCGCGCAACCACTGAGGCCGTACGACCACTGGTGCCCCGCCCCTCGCACGAGGGGCGGGGCACCGTCGTGTTCAGCCCTGCTGCTCGGCAGCCTTCTTCATCAGCTCGGTCACGTCACCGGTCTGTGCCGCGGGCGGGGCCTTCACGTCGGCGGTGGCACCGAACTTCTCAAAGTCCATGGTGACCGTCACAGTGCCGAACGCCTCCTTCAGGCGCACCGGCAGGTCCTTGGCGCCGACCCAGACGTCCATGGTGATCGACTCGGAGCCGCCGGTCATGGAGTTGAAGAGGGTGTCCTGGTTCCCGGACCCGTAGGCGTCCTTGAACTTGCCCATGTGGTCCTTGTCGATCACGGCCCGGTAGTGGGTCGTGCTCTTCCCGTCGAGGGTCTCCTTGCCGAGGTCCTCGACGTCGTTCGCGTACTTGAGGCCCTTCATGGTGGTCGCCGGGCTGCCGGCGCCGGAGTTCCCGCTGAGCGCCTGGGCACCCTTTTCGCCGAACATGGCTGACGCGTCGACCTTCATCCACTCCTTGCCCTTGAGCGGACCGGAGGGCTGAGGGTCGGTGTCGTAGTAGTAGGCGCCGTCCACGAGCAGCATGCGGATCGACGGGTCGTCCGTCAGCGTCTCCATCTTCGCGGCCTTGGTGTCCATCTCGACGTCGTACGCGAAGCCGTCGCCCCAGGAGTAGGTGCCCTCCATGGCGATGGGGGTGCCGCCGTTCAGCTCGGTGGTCATCTTGACCTCGGCCGAGCCGAGCTGCTCGGTCCGGTCCGTCGCCCGCGTGAGCGCCGCCATGATCGTGTCGGCGTGACTGACCGCCTCGGCCGTCTTCTTCGTGGCCTCGGCGCTGCACGCGGTCGTCCCCGCCAGCGCCGCCGCGGCCACCCCCGCCCAGACCGCGATCCGTATGTGCTTCATGTGCCCCACCCCTAGCTGTGCTTCTTCTGTGGACGCAGGACTCTACCGTTCGGTAGACGTCCGGAGTGCGGACCAATCTCGGTGAATTTCGAGGCCTCGGCTGCGGTTCTCGTCATGAGGTGATGAAACGGGTAGCGCAGGCAACTTTCCGCTGCGACCTTAGAAAGCAAGGTCACAGTCTGTGAAATTCTGGTGATTGTCATATAGGGGCGTAAGGACCTGCGAAAGCGATGTGACTTGTGTCGCTCCGCTATTGCGGATTCCGTAGGCAAACAGCCATTGACGCAACGGTTTCCGTCAAGGTTCCATCAGCGCCGGGAGCGGACGAAGAGACGTACCACGTGAGCCGCCGGAGGCGATAACGCTCCCGCCCGGAACACCTGACGCCCGAGTCGATCGGAACCGCTTCATGGCCGACACGCTCCGCCCTGTCGAGACCGCCGCCCTGGACGCCGCCGCCACGGCGTCGGGCAGCCCCCAAAAGCTCAAGCGCTCCATCGGCATCGTCGGCGGCACCCTGCTCACGCTCTCCTGCGTGACGCCCGCCTCCACGCTCTTCGTGGTCGTGCCCGACCTGTTCGGCTCGCTCGGCACGGCGACCGCGCTGACCATCGCGATCGGCTCGCTGCTCTGTATCGCCGTGGCGCTCTGCTACTCGGAGCTGGGCACCCTCATCCCCAGCGCGGGCGGCGAGTACGCCATGGTGTCGACGCTGGCCGGACGGCTCGCGGGCTGGCTCGTCTTCGTGCTCTCCCTGTTGGTCGTCATGATCGTGCCGCCGGTGATCGCGATGGGCACGGCGGACTACCTGGCGCCGATCGTGCACCTCGACCCGTCACTGGCGGGCGCGGGCGTCATGCTGCTCGCCACTCTCGCGGGCCTGCTCGACCTGCGGGCCAACGCCTGGATCACCGGCGTCTTCCTGGTCCTGGAGGTCATCGCGGCGGCCGTCGTGGCGGTCCTGGGATTCGCGCACGGCGAGCGCGGCACCGGGAGCCTGGTGTCGATGCAGGTGGCGGGCTCGGCGGGCAACACGGACACCGTGACGGCCATGCTGATCGTCTCGGGGCTCGCGATCGCCCTCTTCATCACCCAGGGCTTCTCGACCGCGGTCTACCTCTCCGAGGAACTGGAGAACCCGCGCCGCAACGTGGCCCGTACGGTCCTTGCCACGCTCGCCATCTCGTCCGTGATCATCCTGGTCCCGGTCGTCGCGATCACCCTGGGCGCCCCGGACCTGTCGACCCTGACCGGCGGCGACATCAGCGGCATGGTCACGGCCTGGTCGAGCTCCGCCGTCGGCACCTTCGTCAGCCTCTGCGTGGCCCTCGCGATCATCAACGCGGGCATCGTCATGGTCATCCAGAACTCGCGGGTGCTGTTCGCCTCGGCCCGCGACAAGGCGTGGCCCGAGCCGGTCAACAAGGGCCTCTCGCGGCTCGGCCGCTTCGGCTCCCCCTGGGTCGCCACGCTCCTCGTCGGCGTCCCCGGCGCCCTCCTCTGCTTCGTCAACCTGGACACCCTGTACGGCGTGACCGGTGTGTCGGTGACGGGCATGTACCTGCTGGTCGCGGTCGCCGCGCTGCTCGCCCGACGCGGCAAGCACGCCCACACGCCCGCCTGGCGCATGCCGCTGTGGCCCGCGATGCCGCTCCTGCTGATCGCCGTCCTCGCGTACATCCTGAGCCGGCAGGAGGCGACCTACCTGCTGTGGACCGGAGGCATCACGGCCGTCGCCACCCTCTACTGGGCCTTCTACCTGCGGCCGCGCCGCGAGACCCGGTGGCTGGTGACGATCCCGGAGGACGCGCAGGCGTAAGCGACTTCACTCCGTGAAGTCCCACGTCATCACCGAGCACGTCCCGTCGTCCTTGCCGCCCGCGCTGCGATAGGTGGCGAGGGCGACGGGACGTGCTTCGGTGTCGATCAGCACCCACATGCCTTGACGTCCTCTCCAGCCCGAGGGCTGGAAATTCCGGTCCGTACCGCTTCGCGATACCACCTTGGGTTCCTGCTTCACGGGTCCGCGCCGGCCCTCCGGGCCGCTAGGGCGAGGATGCCCCACACCTTCACTCTGAAGGGTGGAGCACTGGGCAAGCGTTCGGTAGCAGCCGAGCTCGCGGGCCAGGTGTATTGATCACGAGCCGGCGTGCGGCAGCAGTCATCCCTTCACTCGGGGCACCGAGGTGATGAGGTCCCGCAGGCGCTCGGCGTACAGCCGCATGTTCTTGTACGCGATTTCGGTGTCCGGGTAGCGGCAGCCGAACCACAGGCCCTCGTGGAGCCGGTTGAACCAGACGCACGCCTTGTCGCCGTACGAGACCCTGATCAGTCCGTACGCCTTCTGGTCGGCCCAGCGATCGGAGCCGGGGATGCACCGGGCGTCGGTGAAGGAGACGATCGAGTACAGGTCGGGCGAGGTGGGGCGGAAGTCCGAGCCGAGCAGGCGCAGGACACGGGCGAGGGGCATGCGGGCCATCGTCCTGTTGGTCCGCAGCGTGGTGCGCACGGCTTCCAGGGTGCTGCGGAAGTCGGGGTCCTGCGCGACGGGCACCTCGATCGGCGCGCCGCCGACGTACCAGCCCACGGAGTCCGACCACTGGGACTTCACCCGGGTGTGGAACGGGACGATCGCGCGGTAGACGGGCTCTCCACCGATCTCGTGGGCGATGAGGCTCGTGGCGGCCAGGACACCGACCAGGCTCCCGCCGAAGGGACGGCAGTACGCCTCGAACGCGGCGGCGTCGTCCGCGCCCACGAGCATCTCGCGCATGAGTTTCTGGGTGGGCAGGTCCCCGTCGGGCTCCAGGCCGAGGTCGACGGGGAAGTTCGGCAGTTGCCCGCCGCACCGGTCGATGAACCCCCGCCAGCGGGCGACGATCTCGTGGGTGTCGTCGATCCGGTCCGCGGCCGCCCGCTCGCTCTCGCAGAAGTCGACGTAACTGGCGACCGGCGTCTTTGCCACGGTGCGGCCCTCGATGCCAGCCGTGTAGAACTCGTCGATCTCGGCGGGGATGCGCTGGATGGAGTAGGAGTCGACGTTGCTGTGGTCGAAGGCCATGTACACGCTCGCGCCGTCGTCCCGGACCACCGCCGTGTAGAGGAAGTTCGGCCAGCCGAGCGCGTCCGCCGCGATGTCGAAGCGGTACTGGAGATGCTGGACGAGTTCCGCCGCGTCGGCGAAGTCGCCGATCACTTCGCGGTGCAGTGACACATCCTCGGCGTCGAGCGTGAACCGGTGCATCTCGGCTCCCGACCAGCGGAAACCGCTGCGCAGAGTCTCGTGGCGCAGCGTCCAGCTGTGCAGCGCGTCCTGCAACGCGTCGAGGTCGACCCGGCCCGGGATGTCGAAGGCCGTGCCGCTCCAGGTCGGTACGAACAGGCCGTCCTCGCGTACGGAGCGGGCCGTTCTGATGTGCGATTCCTGGACGTATGCCGGTGGCCGCGAGTCCTCCGACAGGCCCGCCGCCGCTCCGACGGTCGCCGGCGAGAGCCCCCACTCGACGAGCCGCCCGGGCCGGACCTCACAGCGCTGGATGTCGGTCATTCGCACGGGCGTTTCCGTTCGCAGATGGGATCGGACCCGGTCAAGAGAACGCCCAGTGTGCGGCCGACGCACGCCATTCACCTGCGGTGTCCCGGTTTTCAGTGGATCGAGTGGCGTCTCGAACAACGGTGCTCGGCGCATCGTGCGTGACGTCGAGGCCGCTCCGGGCCGTTCCGCCGCCTTGGACCGACCGGCAATGGGAGGGCGGCGTCGCGGGGTCCGGCACGCACATCTGCCGCGTTGTCGTCGGTCGCGATGGCTCCGCCATCACTCCCTCCTCCGCCTTGCAGCTGC
>NZ_JBEZLR010000054.1:0-63928 GCF_040652275.1 Streptomyces sp. NPDC048275 | reverse complement strand
ACGCGCCCGACGACCGTTCCGTGGTGGAGATCGACCGCCGCCCCTACCCGTCCCATCCCCGGGGGCTCCGCCCCCGGACCCCCGCCAGGGGCGCTGCGCCCCCTGGACCCCCGCTCGCCCGAAGGGCTCGTCCTCAAACGCCGGACGGGCCCGTCTCGCGGGATGACCGGCCGCTGGAGGGTCACCGTCCTCCATGGGGAGAACAGCTAGGGTGCCTTTCCGGCGGTCACGACCGACTCGGCCAGCGGGATACGGGCGAGCTTCACCACGCCCGTGGCGATCAGCCCGAGGCCGAGCAGCTGGGGCAGCAGCCACCAGCCGGTGCGCACATGCTCCCCGTACAGCGTGACGCCGAGCGCGAGGCTCACCGTCGCGTCGCCTAGCGTGATCGCCGGCTGGGAGGCCACCAGCGGGCCCGCCTGCAGCGCGTTCTCCAGCAGGAAGAGTGCGGTACCGCCGGCCACGGCGAAGACGTACGTCTGCCAGGCGGTGAAGAACGCCGCCACACCGTGGTCGTCCAGGATGTGCGTCACCGCCTTCATCAGCGCCGCGGTCATCGCGTAACTGACCGCGCAGGCCGCACCCAGGCAGGCCGCGCGGACCCGGCCCTCGGGGCGGCGCAGCGCCGCGGCGGAGAGGACGACGATCACGCCGGCGCAGGCGGCGAGGGCGGCAATCCAGCGGTCGGTCGGTACGTAGGTGCGGTCACCGCTGGGGTCGGCGGCGGCGAGCGTCACACCGAGGCCCACCACCACGAGGGCGACGGCCACCCACCCGGTAGAGGGCAACCGCCGGTTCAAGAGGACCGCGGCGACCATCAACGCGAACGGCAGCTCGAGGACGAGGAGCGGCTGGACGATCACCAGCGGCCCGGTGTTCAGGGCCAGGGCCTGGCACACACCGGCGGTGATCACCGCGGCGATCCCGAGCAGCCACAGCGGACGCCGCAGCAGATCGAGCATCAGCCCCGGACGGAAGCCGGCCGAGCTGGGCACGGCGAGGGCTTCCCGGCGCTGCAGCACCGTGGCGATGGCGTTGCTCAGCGCCGAGGCGAGGGCGAACAGGACCGGGACGAGGGTGTGCACCGTACGACCTCCCGCCTCCGGCCCGCACCTGCTGCCATGGTGGCCCTGGCGCCTCGTCCGCGCGATCCGTACGGGCTGCGTGCCGTGGGGCACCGTCCGACAATGGGAGCAGGTCGCCGGCCCGACCCGCTCACCGCGTCGAGACGGCGTCGGCCGAGAGGAAAGTGCCTATGCGCGAGCCCGGTCCGCAACCCGGAACCGGCCCCGAGGGCCGACCGTGACCGGCGGGCCGGGGCGGGCGGCAGGGCCGGATCGGACGGCAGTCCTCCATCGGGCCGTCCGGGTGACCATCGCCGCGAGCGCCGGGTTCTATGCCTTTCTGTACGGGCTCGACAGGCCCGAAATGGCCCTGTACGCGCTGTTCGGACCCCTGGCGCTGGGCATGCTGTCCTCGATCCCCGGCTCGGGCCGGCAGCGCGCGGCCGTGATGCTGAAGGCGCTGCCCGTCGGGCTGCTGCTGGTCACGCTGGGGACGGCGCTGGCGGTCCGGACCTGGGCGGCGGTGCTCGGCATGCTGGTCGTCGGCTTCCTGCTCGCCTTCGCGGCGGTCGCGGGTCCCCGGGCGGCCAGGGCGGGCCCCGGCCTCCAGCTCTTCTACATCCTGGCGTGCGTTCCGCCGTACGCCCCGGACAGCCTCGGCCTGCGCCTGGCGGGCCTCACCACCGGGATCGTGCTCCTCGCGGCCTGCGAGGTCCTGGTGTTGCCGGCCCCGCCCGCCGCCCCGTACCGGACCCGGCTGGCGGTGGCGCTCACCTTCGCGGCCGACGTCGCGGCGGACCCGACCGGCGCCGACCCCGCCGGACTCCGGGACGCCGGCAGGCGGCTGCGGCTGTCCGGCGTGCCGGAGGCCGAGCGCCCGGCGGGCCCCGCGCGCAGGGACCGGGCGCTGACGCAGGCGGGCGCGGCCACCCGCCGTCTGCTGGACCAGCTGGCCCATTTCGCCGAGGTGATGCCGGCCGCGCCCCAGCCTCGGGCGAGCGGCAGGACCGGGGCCGGCGGCGGCGCGGAGCTCGCGTACGAGGCCTGCGCTGCGCTGCTGGACCGGGTCGCCCGCCTCTGCGACGTCACCGCGGGCGCGCTGCGCGACGGCCGTCCACCGCCGCGGCCCGGCGCGCTGGAGAAGGCGATGCTCGATTTCCAGGCCCTGCGGACGAGCCAGGCGACCGGGCCGCCCGATGCCGTACCGCCGGTGCCGGTGCTGAGGCGACAGTCGGCCGTGCTGGGGATCGCCGAGTCGGCCCGCGTGGTGGAGAGCACCGCACGGATCGCCGCGCTCGGGCGGCGGACACCGCCGATTCCGCCGCGAGAGCTGTTCTGGTACGCCGACACGAGCACCGTCGGGCTGTGGATGAAGCGGCTCTTCGGCCATGTGACGCTGCGGTCGGTGCTGTTCCAGAACGCCGTGCGCACCGCACTGGGCCTCGGCGCGGCGCGGCTGGTGGCGGGGACACTCGATCTGCCGCACGGCTTCTGGGTGATGCTCGCCGTGTTGACGATGAGCAGGACCACCGTCGCGCAGACCTGGGAGGTGGTCCCCAAGATGCTCGCCGGGAACCTCCTGGGCGCCGTGGCCGCCGGGGCGCTGCTCGTGGGCTTCGGGCGGCAGACCGATGCGTACGCGGCGGTGCTCGCGCCGGGCATGCTGGCCGCGTTCGCGCTGGGGCCGCTGCTCGGCATCGCCTGGGCGCAGGCGCTGTTCACCCTCGTCGTCGCGTCGGCCTTCGCACAGATCGCCCCGGCCTCCTGGCAGCTTGCCGAGGCACGCGTCATCGATGTCGTGACGGGCAGTGTGATCGGCCTGCTCTGCGGGCTGCTCGCCTGGCCCGCGGGTGCCCGGCGTGAGGTGCGCACCACCATGGCCGAGCTGCTCCGCTCCTGCGGTCCGCTCGTCACGGGCACCGTGGACGCGGCCACCGCCCCGCCCGGCGCCGCCCGCTCCCCGTCCACGCTGCCCGCCGAGCACCGGCTACGGCTCGCGGAGGCCGCGTACGCCCAGTACCGCAGCGAGCCTTCGGGAACGCCGGCGGAGGCCCGTGCCGACTGGCAGGCCGTGCTCATCTCCGCCCGCCACGTGCTGCTCGGCACCCAGTGGCTGCCCCGCTTCGACCTGCCCGCGGCCGGCGTTCCGGCCGGAGCCGCGGTGTGGGCCCGTACGGCAGCAGACCATGTGGCCGCCGCCGCGACACGGATCGCCGCTCTCGCCGCCGGTGACCAGCAGCGGCCGGGTGCGCCCGACGCGCCGCTCAAGCCGCCGGAGAACTCCCCGCCGCTGCCTGTGCTGATCGACCTCGAGACGTGGCTGAGCAGCCTCAACGCCGAGCTGTCGCGGATCGAGGGCTCGCTCCGCGACCTGGAACACACCGCGGTCGGTCCCGGCCGACCTGGTTCCTTTGCTCGTTCGGCGGAGGTTTCCGACAGCGGGTGAACTCCTTGGCCGGCCCGACGCGTGAGCGATGCGGGCCGGCCATCCGGCAGGTCATAGCGGTGATGGGGTGGGTCAGACGCCCGTCGGGCTGGTGTCCGCCTGGGTCGGGATCGCCTTTGCCGCCGACCCGCTGTCATCCGTGTTGATCTTCTCGATGATCGCGAGCCGTTCCGGTGTGTCCTCCGGCTTCAGGAAGCCGATGAGGATGTACAGGACCAGGGACACGGCCAGCGGGACGGACACCTGGTATTGGAGTGGGACGCCGCCGTCGACGTTCCAGCTGATGGGGTAGTTGACCAGCCAGAAGGCGAGCAGGCCCATGGACCAGCTGGTGAGCGCGGCTGTCGGACCGGAGCGGCGGAACGGGCGCAACAGGCCGAGCATCATCGGGATGGCCATCGGGCCCATGAGCCCGGCGACCCACTTGATCACGACCGTGATGATGTCCTTGAACGCGGGGGAGTTGACCTGGGTGGCCGCGGCCATGGACAGACCGAGGAAGACGACGGTCGTGATCCGGGCGGCGATCAGCCCGGAACGCTCGTTCCACGCGCGGGCCTTGGCCGACACCACGGGCGCGCAGTCCCGGGTGAAGACGGCCGCGATCGCGTTGGCGTCGGAGGAGCACATGGCCATGGTGTGGGAGAAGAAGCCGACGATGACCAGGCCCAACAGGCCGTGCGGCAGGAGCTGTTCGGTCATCAGGCCGTAGGAGTCCGAGCCGTCCGGCTTCTGCGACTCGACCAGCAGCGGCGACATCCACATCGGGTAGAAGAGGACCAGCGGCCACACCAGCCACAGGACCGCGGAGAGGCGGGCCGAGCGCTCGGCCTCGCGCGGGCTGGCCGTGGCCATGTAGCGCTGGGCCTGGTTGAGCATGCCGCCGTTGTACTCGAAGAGCTTGATGAAGAGGAAGGCGAGCAGGAACACCGTTCCGTACGGGCCCACCAGCGGCTCTTCATGCCCCTGCAGCGCCGGCTCGTCCCAGGCGCCGAGGAAGCCGATTCCCTTGTCGCCGAGTTCGAGGACGACTGCCACGAACATCGCGACTCCGGCCAGGAGTTGGATCACGAACTGGCCGAGCTCGGTGAGGGCGTCGGCCCACAGGCCGCCGATCGTGCAGTAGACGGCCGTGATCGCGCCGGTGATGAGGATGCCCTGGTTGAGGGAGATGCCGGTGAAGACGGACAGCAGCGTGGCGATCGCGGCCCACTTGGCGCCCACGTCCACGATCTTCAGCAGCATGCCGGACCAGGCGAGGGCCTGCTGGGTCTTCAGGTCGTAACGGTTCTTCAGGTACTCCAGCGGGGAGGCCACGTGCAGTCGCGAGCGCAGCCGGTTGATGCGCGGCGCGAACAGCTTCGACCCGACGGCGATGCCCAGTGCGATCGGGAACGACCAGGTGACGAAGGACGTGACGCCGTAGGTGTAGGCGATACCCGCGTATCCGGTGAACATCACCGCGCTGTAGCCGGACATGTGGTGCGAGATGCCGGAGAGCCACCAGGGCATCTTTCCGCCGGCCGTGAAGAAGTCGCTGACATTGTCGACCCGTTTGTGGGACCAGACACCGATCGCGACCATCACGCCGAAATAGCCGATGAGCACGGCCCAGTCGAGACCGTTCATGTGCTCCCTCCCAGGGGTCGGCAACGCCCGCTCATCGTGGGTTCGATGACATGGCGGCGACAACAGCCCGTAGGGTCAAGAGGGAGTAAAAGAGTTCTGCTTACTGACGCCTATTCATGTCCATGAACGGCATGGGGGAGGGTTACCGCATCAGCTCACCCGCGTTCACCAGCAAGGACTGTCCGGTGATGGCCCGCGCCCGGTCCGAGGCCAGGAAGGCCGCCGCGTCCGCCACGTCCGAGTCCGTGGCCAGTTCGGGCAGCGCCATCCGGTCGGTCAGCCGCTTCAGCACCTCGCTCTCCGGCGCGCCCTCGGTGTGCGCGGTGAACCGTACGTAGGCCTCCACCGGCGGCCCCCACATCCACCCCGGCAGCACGGTGTTGACCCGGATGCGATGAGGCCCCAACTCCCGTGCCAGCGAGTACATCGCGCTCGTCAGCGCGCCCTTCGACGCCGCGTACGCCGCCTGCCGGACCTGTGACGGGGCGGCCACCGACGACTGTGTCCCGATCATGACGACCGAGCCGCCGCACACCTTCAGCGCGGGCAGGCAGGCTCGGGTCATCCGCAGGGTGCCGAGCAGGTTCACGTCGATGACCGACTGCCAGGTGGTGAAGTCGGCGTCCTCCAGCCCGCCGAAGTAGCTGTCCCAGGCGGCCACATGGACCACGGCGTCGATCCGCCCGAACCGCTCCAGGGCCAGTGCCGCCAGCGCCTCGCACTGCCGCTCATCGGTGATGTCGGTCGCCCGGTACGCCGTGTGCGCCCCGTCCGGATCGAGCTCCGCCGCGGACTTGGCCAGATGCGCCTCTGTACGCGCCCCGAGCACCGCGTCGCCCCCGTCCCGTACGACGGCCGCCGCGACCTGCCGTCCGAGCCCGGCCCCGACACCCGACACGACGACGGTCTTGCCCTCCAGCAGCGACATCGGGACTCTCCTTTTTTTGTGGCTCGGATCGCCTCCGGGGCGCTGGTGCCTGTGTCGAGCGACCGATCGTGCTCGACCCTTCGGGCCTCCGCGCTCCCCCAAGCTCTCGGCTTCGCTCGAGCAGGGGTGACCCCCATGGCCCCTCGACACAGGCGCGCCCCTTCGGCTCACTCGCCGTAGGTTGCCGTGACTCTGGCGCATGACCTGACGGAGCGTCAGAGTATGGGTGTCCGTCGGAGGAAGGAAGAGGGAGGAAGGGGAAGGGTATGAGTGAGGAGACCCGCAGTGAGGTGTACGCGGAGCTGGCCGCCGTCGGCCCGTACGGAGTGCGTCCCGGCCATGCCCTGATCACCATGGTCGAGCCGCATCCGGGCCACGAGTACGCGTACAACCGCTGGTACGAAGATGATCACTACTACGCCGGCGCGATGGCGATGCCCTGGATGTACGCGGGCCGCCGCTGGGTCGCCACCCGCGACCTCCAACTTCTGCGCTACCCCGAGAAGTCGGCCGTCGCCCAGCCGGTCACGGCGGGCTGCTACCTCTCCACGTACTGGGTCACCGAGGGCCGCTACGACGACCACATGAAGTGGACCGTCGGCATCAACCGACGCCTCAACCGCGACGGGCGGGTCTACCAGGACCGTACGCACGTGTTCACGGCTTTTCAGGATCACGAGGCGACGGTGTACCGGGACGGCGCCGCGGGTCCCCGCGATTTCCACGCCCTCGATCACCCCTACGCGGGCCTGGTGATGGAGGTCATCGACGCCGAATCGTCCGAACAGCGGGCCGAGTTGCTGGAGTGGCTCCGCTCCCGCCACCTTCCCCGTCGTCTCGCGGGCTCACCGGCCGCCCTGGTCACCCTGTTCCGCCCGACACCCCTCCCCGGCGACCGCATGACCTACGTGAAGCAGGTCGAGGGGGTCGATACGCGGCTGACCCTGCTGTGGTTCCTGGAGGCGGATCCGCGGGACTGCTGGGAGGGGTACTTCACGGGGCTGGAGGGGGCCGTGGGCGAGGCGGGGCTGGGGAGGGTCGAGCTGGTGGCGCCGTTCATCCCCACGGTGCCGGGGACCGACCGGTACGTGGACCGGCTCCGGTAGGCGCGGCCCGCCGGGACAGCACCGAGCCCCCTCGGCCAGGACGGCGGGCCGGTCGAGAGGGCTCTTCCGTGGTGCAGGTGGTGCAGATGATGCGAGTAGCGCGGGTTGTGCGGGTTGTGCGGGTTGTGCGTATGCGGTTGGTCGGTGCAGTTGTGGTGCTGGACGTCGAGGCATCAGACGAGGTCGAAAGCCCCCCGGCTCACCTCTGCCACAAAGGTGTTCCACGAGTTCGCGGGGAACGCCAGCGTGGGGCCCGCGGGGACCTTGGAGTCCCGTACGGCCATCGCCGCGGGAACCGGGGACTTGACCTCGACACATGCGCCGTTGCCGGTGGAGTAGGAGGACTTGGTCCACGTGTCCGTGGCGCCTTGCTGGATTGCCATTTTTGCTCCGGTAGCCAGTCGTTGAGTTGCTGTCACCGCACTGCGGGTTCGTTGCGGAACTCGCAGTGCGGTTTGCGCCAACGATGTTGCTCGATGGCGTGATCGACGCTACTCGCCAACATCGGCGGGCGAAGAGGCTATTCACTCGTCCGGATGGCATATTCCATCGGGTCTTCCGCCCCGGCGTGGTGAAGGTGTACGGTGCGTCCCTTTCCTCGCCGGGGTGCTCTTGCGAGCCTCAGCGCGCGTACTCCTTCGCGATGTCCGCGATGAACTGTCGCGACTGTTCCACGTTCAGGGCCTGCGCCCGCAGATGCTCGTACATCACGCTGTATTTCTGGACGTCGTTCGCCTTCTCCAGGTAAAGGTCGCTGGTGACGCCCTCGATGTAGACGACGCTGGAGTCGGCCGCGTCGGGGAACTCCAGGATCGCGTACTGGCCGTTGAGCCCTGGATGCGCGCCCATTTCGAAGGGGATCACCTGCACGGTGACATGCGGGAGTTGGGACTGCTCGACGAGGTGCTCCAACTGGTCGCGCATGAGCGAGCGGTTCCCGACGACCCGGCGCAGCGCGGCCTCGTCGAGGACGGTCCACAGCCGCAGCGGGATCTCCGGGGCGGAGATACGTTCCTGTCGTCGCAGCCGTACCTGGACGCGCTTGTCGATCTCGCCGGACGCGGTCTCGGGCAGGGCGCCCGCGATGAGCGCCTCGGCGTACGGCCGGGTCTGCAACAGGCCCGGGACGACCTGGGGATCGTAGACGCGCAGGGACGCCGCGTCGGTCTCCAGCCCGATGTACACGCTGTACGGGATGTCGCCGAAGGAGTGCCACCAGCCCTGCTGGCGGGAGTCCTTGGCCATCTGCATCAGCGAGTCGACGATGCGGACGTCCTCGACCTCGTAGACCCCGCACAGGTCGCGCACGTCGCGCTGGCTGATACTGCGCCGTCCGTTCTCCAGCCGGCTGATCTTCGACTGTGAGACGAGTAGCCGCTCGGCGACCTCTTCGGCCGTCATGCCCTTGAGTTCGCGGAGCCGGCGCAGCTCCTGGCCCAACCGGCGCCGTCGGACGGTGGGATTGACATTGGACGCCACGGGACGTGCACCTCCGGCTGCGGACCTCTGCTTGCCACTATGCGTATCTGCTGTTGAGCAGATTGCCACCAAGGTGCTTTCTACCGCTGGGAAACAGCGGATATGCGCTGGGTAGACGCAAGTTCGGTGATCCGGCGTGTATATCGCGCAGATCGCGTAGGCGTGCGGTGCGCAGGCGCGTACCGCACGCATATGCGGCCGCGCGGGGCGGTGGGGCCGTGTCGTCGTCCGGACGTACGGTCCCACCGCCCCGCGCGGCCAGCGGCTCCCGAACCGGGTCTTGGGGACTGCGGTGCGGCGCTGAGGGTCGTGCTGGGTACTGCGTGCCGCGTGTTGGTGCGGCCGTGCTGGTACTGCGTGCCGTGGGACTGCGGCTCAGTGGGCCACGGCGCGCGCCATGGAACCGTGGTGCGGTTGCATCGGAACACCGCGGGCGGGTTCCGGTGCGGACCTGACTCCGGCGGTGGCCGGACGGCCTGCCGGTGCCGGGCTGCGGCGTGGCTGTGCGGCCACACCGTTCTGGACGTCCATGACCGCGTGTGCCACGAGGCCGCCCATGGGGTCGTGCCTGATCAGGTCCCGTAGCCGGGAGCGGGACGAGCGTCCCTCATTACCCGGATACAGGTGCTTGCCGAGACCGACCGCATGGGCCAGCGCGGCGAGCGCCGCGGTCCGCGGGTCCGGCGGGACGCCGGTGCGGATCGCGCTGTCCAGCCGGGCCTTGATCTCCCGGCTGATCTCCGTGTCCGTCGCTTGGTAGCGAGTCGTCGGAAGCACCCCGCACATCTGGCCGGCCACGGCATGGACCATGCCGCACCTCTCCAGATGCGAGAGGTAGGTCTGGCGCAGCCCCAGTCGGGGTCCGCCAATCCAGTTCACTGCGCGTACGGGTGCTCCGCGTCGGCGAAGCAGTTCCAACGCGCAGTCCAGTGTTGGATCTCCAGTCGGCCGTGGCTGCACCACGGCGATACGATCCCCGTCTGGGGCTATCCGTCCGGCCAGCGCCAGCTCTACTAGCTGTGCTCCGGCCAGACCGAGGTCGAGCGACTGCGGCTGTGCAGTGGTACCCGTGGTCGGGTCCAACGCCAGCAGCAGAAGCTCCTCCGGAATTGTTCTGCGGCTCCTGCCCATCCATGCCTCCCCGCGTGGATGAATGACAGGGTGACCCCTCTCACATTGGTCTGTCGAGAGCGCGTGACTGCTTTGTGGTGGAACCGGCAGGTATGTCGTTCTCGTCTACCGGAGGGGTTAAGCCCGCACACAGGACACTGGTACATGGTTCGGACAGCGATGTCCGGGCGGCGGGTCAAGGGTTCACGGTTCGGTTGGGCGCCCAGTGAGTGGCGCACGGAGGAGGCATCGGTGGCGGGCGAGTCCCCCGACAGGTCGAAGCAGCACGAGTCGTCGGCATCGTCGGCAGAAGCGACGTCGGGGAGCCCGGCCGCGGTTCCGGGGCCGGCCCAGTCCGCCGGGTTGCCGTCGGCCGATCCCCGTCTGGCGGTGGCCCGCGAGAGGGCCGCCACGGTACGGGTGGACCAGGCCACGGCGGTGTTCTCGACGGCGGGGCTGAAGGCGAGTTCGGCGCCGGCGGAGAGTTCCGTGCCGGCGGAGGGTTCCGCGGTGGCGGAAGGTTCCTCCGCGTCCGGGACCAAGGGCTCCGCGGGGGATGCCCGTCTGCGGGCGGCGGTGGCTGCCTGGGTGGCGAGCGCGGACGAGGACAAGCCCGAGGGCCCGAAGGGCTCTGGGGCCGACGCTGCGGGCGCTGAGAGGGCCGAGGAGGCCGACGGAGCACGGGAGTCCGGTTCGGCGGCGCGGGAGGCGGCCCAGGCGGAGGTGGTGGCTGACGCCGGGGACGAGGCGGAGGCCGAGGCCGAGGGTGAGGTCACGCCGGAGGCCGATGCTGAGGCCGAGGCCGTGGTGGCCGACGCCGACGCCGACGCCGACGCCGACGTCGATGGCGATGGCGAGGATGAGGCTGCGAGCGACGGCGAGTTCACGGCTGACGGCCAGGTCGCTGTCGACGACGACTCCGACTCCGATGCCGATGCCGATGCCGATGCCGAGGTCGAGGTCGACTCCGACTCCGATTCCGAGAGTGCGGCGGCCGACGACACCGACGCCGGCAGTGAGCCGAAGGCGGAAGCCAAGCCTGAGTTGGGCGCCAAGCCCGTAGCGGACGGTGAGACCGAGTCGGACGACGAGCCCGAGACGGAAGCCAAGCCCGAAGCGGACGACGAGCCCAAGGCGGACGACGAGCCCAAGGCGGACGACGAGCCCAAGGCGGACGACGAGCCCAAGGCGGACGACAAGCCGAAGGCGGACGACGAGCCCAAGACGGACAAGGCCGACTCCGGTGACGTCTCGGAGAAGGACGCGAGCCCCGGCGCGAAGTCCAGCCCGTCCGGCACGCCCAGCCCGTCCGGCACGCCCAGCCCGTCCGGCACGCCCAGCCCGAAGGACTCCCCGAAGGACTCCCCGAAGGACTCCCCGAAGGATTCCTCGGACGCGGACGACGGCGAGCCTGTCGTCGACCAGCCCACCGCCGTCTTCAAGGCGCCCCGCCCGGCGGTGGACCAGCCCACCACCATGCTCAAGTTGGGCGACGCCAGGCCGGCCACCGACAAGCCCAAGCCCGAGAAGAAGACCGAGCCCAAGGCCAAGCCCGAATCCGAGGCCAAGCCCAAGTCCACCCCGACCCCCGAGTCCGCATCCGAACGCACGAGCAAATTCGTCGCCCTCAAGCCCCTCGACGAACGCGCACCGGCGAAGCCGAGGGCGACACCCCCCGCCCCGCCGGCCTCCGCCAAGCCGGCGACAACTCCCGCCGATGCCACCGCGGCTTTCCCTCAGGTCGGCCCTGAGCGCACCACCCAGCAGCCCCTTCCCCCGAAGCCGCCGCTGGACCTGCTGGCCGAGCTGACGAACACGCCGCCGCCCGCGCAGACCCCCGTACGGACGATCGCGCGGCGGATCAAGATCTGGACCCCGCTGGTCCTGCTGCTCGCGGTGATCTTCGCAATCGCACAGGCCGTACGCCCGCTCCCGGCGGCGAGCCTCGCGCTCACCGCCGACGCGACGTACACCTTCGAGGGCGGCGCCCTCGACCTGCCCTGGCCGGGTCAGGGCCAGTCGGCGATCGAGGTCGAGGGAGTCGGCAGCCTCGGTACGGACGGCAAGCAGACGGCCGCGCCCATCGCGAGCGTCGCCAAGATCATGACGGCGTACGTGATCCTTCAGGAGCACCCGTTGAAGGGGAACGAGGGCGGCGAGAAGATCACCGTCGACCAGCAGGCCGAGGACGAGTCGAAGAACGCGGACGAGTCGACGGCGGCCATGACGAAGGGGCAGCAGTTCACGCAGCGGCAGATGCTCCAGTTGCTGATGATCCCGTCGGGCAACAACGCGGCGCGGCTGCTGGCCCGTTGGGACTCCGGCAACGAGGCCTTCGTCGCCAAGATGAACGCCGCCGCCAAGAAGCTCGGCATGACGAACACGACGTACACGGACCCGAGCGGTCTGGAGAAGACGACGGTGAGCACCGCCGCCGACCAGATCGAGCTGGCCAAGGCGGTCATGCAGAACGAGGTGTTCCGCAGCATCGTCGGGATGGCCAGCGCCAAGATCCCCGGCCTCGACTCGACCATCTACAACAACAACGACCTGCTGGTGAAGCAGGTCGGTGTGATCGGTCTCAAGACCGGTTCGTCGACGCCCGCGGGCGGCAACCTGGTGTGGGCCGCGACCAAGACCGTGGACGGCGAGACCCAGACGGTCTACGGAGCCGTCCTGAACCAGGACGCCGGCACCGGCAAGGTCTGGGACAGCCTCCAGCTGGCGCTCACCAACAGCCAGAAGCTGATCGACACGGTCCAGAAGAGCCTGACCTCCGCCACGGTGGTGAAGAAGGGGGACGTCGTCGGTTACGTGGACGACCAGCTCGGCGGTCAGACCCCGGTCGTCGCCACCAAGAACATGACGGCGGTCGGCTGGCCCGGGCTGAAGACGAAGCTGTCGATCGGTACGGCGGGCGGCGAGACGGTTCCGCACTCGGGCGAGGCAGGCACGGTTGTCGGAGAGTTGACGGTCGGCGACGGTTCCAGCCACGCCGTGAAGATCCCCGTAGCGCTCCAGTCGGCGTTGGCCGAGCCGGGCTTCGGCGCCAAGCTGACCCGGGTCGGCTGAGCGGGCGCGGACGCACGCCGGAGGGCACCGCGAATACCACGAACACCACAAACACCGCGTGAACGCCCCCCGAACGCCCCGCACCCCGCCGATGACGCCCCACCCCGGGGCTCGTCGGCGGGGTGCGTGCTAGCGTCGCGAGATCGGGTCAGGTGGCGGGCCGCCGGTCCCGGCCGAGAACGGGACGACGGGACACGGGGAGTGCCTTGCAGTGGCGACAGCGGAGCCGACACATGCCGACGACGCCGATCCGGGCCCTGGACCGGGCGCGCGAATACGAGTGCCCGCACCCGCTACCGAAAGCAAGGCGCGCAGCACCCGCCTGAGCCGTTTCGTCCGGCATCCCGTCGTCATCGCCACCGCCCTGTCCGGCGTACTGCACCTCGTCTGGTTCTTCACCTTCGCGAACAGCGGTGGAGACCTTGCGGCGCAGGACGCGTGGGCGGAGTTCGTCGGACGGCACCCGGCCTCGGCGTACAACCTCGCCTGGTACGGCGGTATGCACCCGGTGTCGTACAGCGTGGTGTCGCCGTATCTGATGTCCGTGCTCGGCGTCCGTACGACGATGATGATCGCGGGGACGATCTCCGCGGGTCTGCTCACGATGATCCTCATGCGCAGCAGGGTCGTCCGGAACCCCCTGTGGCCCGCGCTCGCGGGAGTGTTCGCGCTGCTGTGCAATGCCGCGTCGGGGCGGGTGACGTACGGCCTGGGTCTGGTGTTCGCGCTCGGTGCGTGTGCCGTGGTCTTCTGCTGGCCGTACCGCTGGCGCTACAAGCGCTGGGCGAAGGCCCTGTGCGCGGCGCCGCTCGCCGCGCTCGCGACCGCCGGGTCGCCGGTGGCGGGGCTGTTCGTGGGTCTGGTCGCCGTCGCCCTCTTTCTGCAGAAGCGCCGCCCGGGCGCGTACGCCCTGGGGGTCGCGCCGGCCATCGTCGTCGCGGTGTCGGCGTGGCTGTTCCCGTTCTCCGGCACGCAGCCGATGTCGATCGGCTCGGCCTCGCTGCCGTTCGTCTCCGCCGTGCTGGTCTTCGTGCTCGTCCCGAAGGAGTGGAAGACGGTACGGATCACGGCGGCCGTGTACGGCCTCGGCGTGCTCCTCGTCTGGCTGATCAGCTCGCAGATCGGCTCCAACATCACCCGGCTGGCGATGCTGTTCGCGGGCGTGGTGCTGCTGGCGGCCCTGCCCTTCTCCGTGCCGCGCTCACGCAAGTGGTACGCGATCGTGCTCGCGTTCGTCGGATTCACCGGGTGGATCGGCTTCAAGGCGGTGGACGACGTCGTGCATACGACACCGGTGGCGTCCTGGGCGCGGGAGCTCGCCCCCCTGGTGAACGAGCTCCAGGTCGTCGGTGCCGAGAAGGGGCGCGTCGAGGTCGTCCCCTCCCGCTCCCACCGTGAGGCGTCCGCCCTCGCCCCGTACGTGAACCTCGCCCGCGGCTGGAACCGCCAGGCCGACATGGAGCGCAACCAGCTCTTCTACGACGACACCCTCAACTCCGCGAACTACCACGAGTGGCTGCAGCGCTGGGCCGTCCACTATGTCGTGCTCCCGAAGGGCGAACCGGACGGCGACGGCGGCGAACGCGAACGCCAGTTGGTCCAGCGAGGGATGCCCTACCTCCGCCAGATCTGGGGCGACGCTAACTGGCAGCTCTTCGCGGTGACGGACCCCACCCCGCTGGCCGACCCGCCGGCTGTCGTCGACCGTGCGGAACAGGGCGAGCTGACCATCGAGGTGAAGCAGGCGGGCCGCGTGCTCATCCGCATTCCGTACTCGCCGTGGCTCGGCCTTGTCGACGCCGAGGGCAAGAGCGTGCAGGCGCCCCAGGAGACCGAGGCGTCCAAAGACCGCGCCGACGGCACGCCGAAGACGTACGACAACCTCAACGGCTGCCTCATGGAGGCCGAGGAGAACTCCGCCGGCGACAAATGGACGGAACTGCTGGCCCCCGGCCCGGGCACATACCGCCTGGCGGCCCCGTACCAACTCCCCAGAGGCACCCCATGCCCGGAGGAACTGAGGTGAGGTGACGCGAGTAGGGGGGCCGGCTACTTTTTCCGCCCCCGCCGCCCCTACCCGTCCCATCCCGTTCCTGGGGGCTCAGCCCCCAGACCCCCGTTCGGCCTGAACGGCCTCGTCCTCAATCGCCGGACGGGCTGAGATGGCCAGGGGCGCGGGGCTGTGACATTGTGCGGCTCCGCCGCGTGGGCGCGCCCGGCCCCCACCGCCCCGCAGCAAAAGAACCACCGCCGGGGGTCCGGGGGCGGAGCCCCCGGGGGACGGGACGGGTAGGGGCGGCGGGGGCGAGCAAAACCCACCCCACCCCCGGAGGGCCGGTCACCTCACCGGAAACGCCACATCACACACCGCATCCTCCGGCCCCGCCGCATCCCAGTCGGCGAAGTACACCTCCCGGCAGGGCCCGTCGTAAGAGAGCCCCCGCTCACCGATCCACGCCTCGACCGCCTCGAACGCGGCAAGGATCTGCGGATGGGCAACCTGCGCCTTGGTGATCCGGGTATAAGCCAGCCGCCGAGCGGGCTCGACCCGCACCCCGGTCTCCCACCCTCGCCCGACCCCCGCCGCCCACACCCGAGCCGCCGCCTCGTCCGCCACCGGAACACACGACTCGGCAGGCCCGTCACTCTCCTGAGAGACCTCGGCGTGGTAGACGACGAACGGCGCCCCGCTCACCCCACCACAGGCCGCCGCCCCCTCCTCCAGCCGCCCGAGCGACGCCCCGATCCACGCCGGCAACTCGTCCGCCAACGTGTGCCGCGTCTCCGTGAGCACCACCTGCTCCGGCACGTCCACCGTCTCGACCACGAACTTCCCGTACATCTCGGAACTCCTCCCTGACAGCCGTCCACGGAGGTACTCGGCCAGCGTCCGCTGCGAAGCGAACCGGGCCTCGGCGTCCGCCCAGTAGGCGGCAAGACGCTCGGCGCCCTCGACACCCCCGGCCTCCACCACCTCGGCGATCCGCGCGAGCGGCATGTCGAGCTGGCGCAGGAGCGCGACCGTACGGGCGCGTTCGACCTGGTCGGGGCGGTAGTAGCGGTAGCCGCTGACCTCGTCGACGTACGCCGGGGTCAGCAGTCCGAGCCGGTCGTACAACCGAAGGGCCTTCGCGGAGAGCCGCGCACGGGCGGCGAACGCGCCGATCGTGAGCAAGCCTTCCGCAGGCGAGTCCTTCGTAGGCGAGTCCTTCGCAGGCCAGTCCTGATGCACGAGCCCATCCTCCGTCACCGGGCGCCTTCCGCCCGGTGCAGAGGACGGTGGTCCCTGCCCCAGGGGCAAGGTCAACCGGCGAGCGACTTCTCCACCGCCGACACGACCTCCGCCGACTCCGGCTCGGCCTGCGGCGAGAAGCGGGCCACGACATCGCCGGCCGGCCCGATCAGGAACTTCTCGAAGTTCCAGCGGATGTCCCCCCTGTGGCCCTCGGCGTCGGCGCTCCCCACCAGCCGCTCGTACAGCCCGTGCCGCCCGTCCCCGTTGACCTCGACCTTCTCGGTCATCGGGAAGGTCACGCCGTACGTCGCGGAGCAGAACTCGGCGATCTCCTCGGAGGTGCCGGGCTCCTGCCCCATGAACTGGTTGCAGGGCACCCCGAGCACGGTGAAGCCCTGGGCGGCGTACCGCTCCTGCAGCCGCTCGAGACCCGCGTACTGCGGGGTCAGCCCGCACTTGGAGGCCACGTTCACGATGAGCACGGTCTTGCCGCGGTACTGCCCGAGATCCGCGGAACCGCCCTGGAGGGCCCCGATTTCGACGTCAAGCACAGAGTTGTCAGTAGTCATAACCGGATGCTAACTCCGCTACCGGACGCGACCGTCAGCCGCGCTGCGCTGTGACCAGCACCTCACCCGCCGCCGTCCGCGAGTACAGCACCGACCGCCCCGCCCGCTGCCGCGCCACCAGCCGCGCGTCCAGCAGCACCTTCAGATGCCGTCCGACCGAGCCCAGCCCCTGCCCGGTCACGGCGACGAGCTGGCTCGTGGACATGGGGGAGTCGAGGAGGACGAGGATGCCCGCGCGGGCGGTCCCGAGGAGCGCGCCGAGACTCTCCGGCACCGCTTCGGCGCGTACGTCGGCCAGCGCGCCCGCGCACGGGTAGACGACGGCGTACCGCTTGTCCTCCTCCCAGCACACCCACCCGGCCGTGGGCGTGACGGGCACGAAGAGCAGTTGGGCCCCGGAGATCTCACGCGGCGGATACTCGTGCAGATTGACCTGCAACCGGTTCCCGCCGAGCCACCGCGTCCCCGGCCGCAGCGCGTCCAGCGCCGCTGCCCAGCCGCCCTGGCTCAACTGTGCGGTCCGCGCGACCACATCCGCCTCCAGGACGCGCCGACGCCGGTCCCAGTAGGGGCGTACGGATTCCTCCCACACCCAGGTGAGGAGGTCGGCGGCGCGCCGGGGCAGGTCGTCGCGGTCCGCCAGCCGGTCGGGCAGCGGTCCGCGCAACGCGACGGCCAGATGGGCGCGCGCGTCCTCGGGCGAGGCGTCCCGCACCCGGGCGACCTCGTCCTCGAAGATCTCGTCGCCGTACGGGGTCGGGGTGAGGAAGTCGGCGATCCACTCCCGCCCCAGCCCGGAACGGACGAGCAGCGCGGTGACGGGATCGGCGGCCAGCCGTCTGCGGTACGCGGGCAGGTGGGCGTTCAGCCAGGCGCGCTCACCGGGGTGCGCGGCGGCCCCCGTGTGCAGGATTTCCAGACTCGCGAAGGTCTCGGCGAGCGGCGACAGCACGAAGCGGCTCCCGGCAAGGGTGTCGGCGTTGACCTGCCACCAGCCCATGCGCCCGCCCCCCATTGGTCATTGGTTTCGCCTCCGCGCGAAACAATAACGACCGCCCCGAACCGCGCCCGAGACTCCGCACATGCGCAGCTACTCGGACCTCTTCCGCACGCGGGAGTTCACCCCGCTGTTCGTGTCCTCCTGCTTCAGGAACGCGGCCTCGACGGTGGGCGGTCTGGCCCTCGCCACCCTCGTGTACCGGGCGACGGACTCGCCGCTGCTGTCCGCCCTGAGCATGTTCGGCCCGCAACTGGCGCAGGTCGTCGGCGCGACCACCCTGCTGTCGGCCGCGGACCGGCTGCCGCCGCGCGCGGCGACGGCGGGCATCGCGCTCGCGTTCGCGGCCGGTACGGCGGTGATGGCGATCCCCGGTCTCCCGGTCTGGGCCATCTTCGTCCTGCTCCTGCTCCTCGGCCTGATCCAGTCGCTCGGCGGCGGAGTCCTGTGGGGCCTGGTGAACGAGATCCTCGCCAAGGAGGGCTACCTGCTGGGGCGTTCGGTGTTCAACATGATGAGCGGCATCGCGCAGATCGCGGGGTTCGCGACGGGTGGCGTCCTGGTGGCGTTCCTGTCCCCACGGGTCACCCTCCTCATGGCGGCGGCGCTGTATCTTGCCTCGGCGGTGACCGCCCGCGTGGGCCTCACCCGCCGCGCCCCGCGCGCCTCCGGCCGCCCGTCCGTCGCGCAGACCTGGCGCACGAACGCCCGCCTGTGGTCCTCGCCCGACCGCCGCACCCTCTACCTCCTCCTCTGGATCCCCAACGGCCTGATCGTCGGCTGCGAGTCGCTGTACGTCTCGTACGCGCCGAGCCGGGCGGGCGTGCTGTTCGCCTTCGCGGCGTTCGGCATGTTCGTCGGGGACCTGGTGACGGGCCGCCTCCTGCCGCCCCGGGTGCGCGCCCGCCTGGGCATCCCGTTCCTGCTGCTCCTGGCGACTCCGTACCTGGTGTTCGTGTTCCGGCCGGGGCCGGCCGTGGCGGCGATCGCGGTCACGGTGGCATCCGTCGGCTTCGGCTCGAGCCTGATCCAGCAGGAACGTCTGGTGTCCCTGATCCCGGACGAACTGAGCGGCCACGCCCTCGGATTGCACACGGCGGGCATGCTCACCATGCAGGGCGTGAGCGCGGCACTGGCGGGAGCGATCGCCCAACTCACCTCACCGCCAACGGCGATGACAGTCATGGCCGTCGCCTCGATCACCGTGACACTGACGTTGGCGTTGACGCTGCCCCGGTCCGCCACCCGCCGACACCCGGTCGAACGAGACGCCCTGCCGCGCACAGAGCAACGCGCAGGACTTGACCGATGAGCGCAACGACCCCCGTTCGCCGCGGAGAAAACGCCCCCCCGTTCGCCGCGGAGAACCCGCACGAGAAGTCTGTGCGAGTGGTCAGGCGCGACCGGCCCCCTGCGGCCCCTCGATGGCGCGGAGGGCGTCGATGACGCTGGCGACGTGACCGCGGGCGGCGGCCTCGGCGCGCTGCGGATCACGCGCGGCGATGGCCTCGATGAGGGCGAGGTGTTCGCCGAGGGAGACCTGGGGGCGGCCGGACTGGAGGGCCAGCCGGAACTGGTGGCGGACGATCTGGGCGTTGAGCCGGGTGAGGAGTTCGGCGGCGCTGTCCTGGCGGGCGATGTCGCGGACGAAGTCATGGAGTTGGCGGTTGAGTTCGGAGTATTTGAGGGGCTCGCCCGCCCGGACGGCGGCGCGCAGCTGCTCGCCGAGTGCGAGGAGCTGTTCGGCCTCGGCGTCGGTGACCCGCTCGGCGGCTTTGGCCGCGCACAGCCCTTCCAGCACCATGCGGCACTCGTAGATCTCGACGGCCTCGCTGACGGAGACGGTGCGGACCCGGGCCCCGCGGTTGCGGATCCGCTCGACCAGGCCCTCGGCGGCGAGATCGACCAGCGCGGCCCGCAGGCTGGCCCGGGTGACGTCGAACTGTTCGGCCAGTTCGGCTTCGACCAGGCGCTGTCCCGGCACCATGTCACCGGCGAGGATGGCCCGGCGCAGCGCGATCAGGGCCTTTTCCTTGGCCGCGGCGCCGCTGCCTTTGGCACTACCGGTGACTGAGGGCACGTCCGTACTCCTTAGGTTTTCGGTCTCCTTGGGAGATGGTTACCGACCGTAGGAGGGCCAGACAAAATCGTCAACAATATACTCCGCGCGAGTTGTGGCGATATTGGGTGCCCTGTGGCCGTGCGACGCCCCTATCCAGTTCGACTCCAACGACGGCGTCCGCAGGCGTGCGGCTCTGGCGGTGTTACGCACTTTCGGGTGAGGGGGAGGCGGGCGACGGGGCCCGGTGCAACAAATTGGCGCATTCGATCCATAAATGGACGCTACATCTGACAGTGACAGAAATATGGGCAATTCGTAACAGGCTCCGCGCCTCGCCTGAACCGGCCGAGGGCGGCGGCAGATTGTGAGCCCTCGGCCACCGGGCCGGGATCCGCACATGCCGGACCCGCGGCACTCACGTGTCGGGATGCGGGTCTGCCCGTACGAAATGAGGGGGCAATCTTGTCCCGTTCCAAGTCTGTCACCGCCCGTCGCGTCGCCGCTGCCGTCCTCGCGGCCGGCACCCTGGTCGGTGCGGCCACCGTGTCGGCCTCCGCCGACAACGGTGGGCGCTCGCACCGCCAGTCCGTGGAGATCAGCGACGTGCAGTACGACTCCCCGGGCCGCGAGCGCCGCAGCAACCACTCCCTGAACGGGGAGTGGGTCGACGTCACCAACACCTCCCGCCGGACGGTGAACCTCGACGGCTGGACGCTGTCCGACGAGGACGGCAACAGGTACACCTTCCGCGACTACCGCCTGGAGGGCCGTGCCACCGTCCGCGTCCACACCGGCAGGGGCCGCGACACCGACACCGACCTCTACCAGGACCGCCGCAACCAGGTGTGGGACGACTACTCCGACACCGCCACGCTCAGCGATGACCGCCGGCGCGTCGTCGACACCGCCTCGTGGGGCGGCCGCCACGACCGCGACGGCCGCGACAGGCACGAGCGTGGCCACGACGGACGTGGCGGGTACCACGGCCGCCACTGACCGTGTCCAGAAGGGTGCGCCCCGGGCCGTCGCCTGGGGCGCGCCCCTTGACGTGTTCCTGGTGCGGTGGGTTCATGGGAGCGCTCCCATGTTTCTGCTGATGCTCAGGTTTCTTGGCACTCACTTTCTGGAGTCGCAGTGAGAACAACAAGAAGCACGACCGGAAGCACCACGACGCACCACGGGAATGGGTAGGAACCGTTTCTAAAGACTGAGCGGGAGCGAGTCCTGTTGCCAGAGCCCGTGCTCAGCCGCGTGCCCCGAACGGTGTTGGGCACACTGGTCACCCGCTTTCGCTCCACCGTCCGGCGGCGCGCATCGTGTACGCGGTCCGGGAACGTGAGGGCGGGCTTCCTCACGCCCTCGGGTGCCCGAGGCGGCCTGGACGGTCCGATGCCCACGGCGATCACTCTGGTCGCGGTGGGGCGGTGTCGTCCGTCGCCTGATCGGGTGTCCGAGGGCGCGTCGCCCGATCGCGATGCTTGCCGCATCGTGCCGGGAAACCGTGCGGGCCGGGGTGGTCAGTGGTTTCTGCCAGTGCTGGGCACCCCACCGGGAGGTGTAGGCCGGGTCGACCGCCACGATGGCGATGTCCTGTTCGGCGGCCATCGACACCAGCCGGGCGCGGAGTTTCGCGGTGGGAAAGCGGGAGAGCAGGCGGCGGAAGTGTTTGTTGCGGCCGTGCTTCTCCCGGCTGGTGCCGTCGGTGAAGTCGAGGTTCTCGATGGCGATCGCGGCCGCGCCGCAGCGGCGGGTGTAGTGCAGCAATCGGCTCAGGGCGTGCCGGATCTGCGCGTCCCGATGCGCGGCGGTGCCGGTCAGGTCGTAGAAGTAGCGCTGTGGTTCGCCGACCGGGTTGCCGTGCAGGTCGAGTTGCCAGGCGGCGAGGTGGTCGTCGTTCATGTCCACTCCGACCACGCCCCGGGCCAGGGCCGCTTTTAGGGGCAGGGCGGGAGTGGCGGTGCGCTGCCACGAGGCAGTGACGTACCAGCGTCCGCGTGCCACGTCGTGGTGGATGCGGTAGGCCACCGCCCGGTGGGCGGTGATCCGGTCGCGCCACTCCTCATCCCGGTACTGGAACCGCACGACCGCATCCAGCAGATACCGGCCGTGCGGTGCGTTGGCCAGGTGAGCCAGCGGGGCCGGCAGTTTGAGGGAGAGCTGTCCGGTGTCGGTGACGCGGATGGTCTCGTTGCCGAAGCGTTTGCCGGACTCCCCGTCGGCGGCCAGGAACATCCGTTCCGCCTGCCACTGCTGTCGCCACGTCCGCTCGCTCAGCCCGGCAGCCGCCAGGTGGTGACGGGCATGCGCCAGCTGCTTGCCACCGCGCACCACGTGCACCCGGCCCGCCGCCCGGTCCGCCTCGACCGCCACGAGGCGGACCTTCAGCGCGTGCAGGCGGCGGGACTTGGCATGCCACTCACCGCGCGAGGTGTAGCCGCGGGGCAGCCCGTCCCGTTTGTTCGCCTTGGCACCCAGCGGCCGGGCCAGTCGGGCCTCGATCGAGGCGATCTGCCCGCGCAGCCAGCCCACATGGGCCGCCTGCCCGCGCCGGGCCAGCGCCCACTGGTCATGGGTGGCCTTGGTGATACTGCCCGCCCACCGCGCCGACGAACGCCCGGTCAGCTCCCTCTTGCACACCGCCCACGAAGCGGCATCGTGCGACAAACCCTGCCGGGACCGTTCCGCGAGATCACCGGTCGCCAGCGAGCCCAGAAACGTCCCGACTTCGGTCAGCACCGCCGCATCCGCAGCCGACACCCGCAGCCGGTCCCGGATGGCCACGCCGGCGGGACCGGGCACCACAAATGACGCCACCAACTCCCGCAGCCCGCCCACCCATTCACCTCCGTCCGGCGAAAAATCCCGTCACGCCATGCAACGAGCACCACACGTAAAGGTCACCCATTCGACCCAAGAACTCTCGTTCCTCTCCCGGGAGAGGGCCGGTGCACGCCGCTCCGCAGATGGGGGGCGGTGGACCGCGGAGCGGCTCCGTTGAGACGTGATCGACACTCAGAAGCCCGTCACGTTCGCTAGCGTGACCGATATGGCGAGTCGGATCGTCACCCTGGTCGGCGTCTTGTTGGGCGCTGTCACCTCGTTCTTCGCCGCGAGTCTGGCCGAGCGCGCGAGGTTCCGGCAGGCGATGGCTACGCGGTGGGATGAGCGCAAGCTCGATACGTACCCCGGGGGTGGGACGCGGGGGAGCTCGGCTTCCTGAGGGCTATGAGCTTGGAAGCTTGAGTGGCTGTCGACTCGGGTTCGCCTCGGACTCGAGTCGCTGCCTCAGCGCATGACCGCACCCGCGTTGCCCTGCCGCATGCCCTCGCGAACGGCGCGCCCGCCGAGGGTCAGTGACCGCAGGACGTCGGCCATGCCGTTGCTGATCGGCGGTTCCCGTTCCGTGGCGGCCGGGGCTCCTCGGGGCGAGGCGGCAAACGACTGCCGTCGTGCGTTACGCGGATCGGTCTGCCGCCGGGCGGCCGTTGCGCACTGTCGGCGAGCACGCCCTGCCAGGCGTCCTGGGCACTCGCGTACCGGGGGAACCGCTCATCGAGGGAGCCGGCCTGGAACACGAGACCTATGCCGGACCGGGTGTAGACGACGCGCGCCCACCCTTGCCGCTCCCTGCAGTCGTCCCACGCCGCGCACAGCGCGGCCAGGACGCTGCCGTCCATGAACGTCACGTCGCTCAGGTCGACGATGAGGAAGAGGCGTCCGGTGCCGTGGCGGACGTCCTCCAGGCCGCGCGCGAAGGCTGGAGCGGTCACCAGGTCCAGTTCGCCGCCGGATCGGAACACGCGGCACTCGTCGAACAGGTCGGGATGCGGGCCCATACGCCCCATCTCCTCTGTCTTCGGGGTGGCTTTCGCCTTGCGCAGGGCCTCTGTTGCGCGGAAAGGGACTGCACGGAGAGGGCCGGGGGCAGGGGCTGCCGCACGGTCAGCGTACTGCCGTGCAGGGTCGGCCGGTTGCCCTGCTTCCGGTATCTGTGGAGGGGCTCGTCGAAGGAGCCGTTCCTGGTCGGTTCCTGGTGGTTCAGGGACGAAAGTTGCAAGGGAGGGATGTGGGCAGCGGTTCCGGACGGCTTGCGGTCTTCGGAGTCCCGTTTTCCGGCGGGCGGGGTACGGTGGGGGAACCGAGGGCACGTCGTACGCCGGTGATCGGGCCGGTCTCGTCCTCGGCGCAGGACGACGCCGGGCGGCTCATTTCCCGGGGCAGGTTCCGCCCTATGACGGCCGAAGGCGTTCGCTCTCCGCTCGGCTGTGCGGCGGCCGAACCCACTCGGCCGGTCCAGCCGCGGAATACGGGCCGACGCACGGACCGAACCGCCGGCGGCCACTCCGAGGCGGAGCGTCGAGCGGCCCGCGCACTCCGCCGGTTCCTTGTCCGCGCTGAGCAGAGCGGCAAGGGGAGCGGGGCCATCGCCTGAGGGCCCGCGCACCCACATACGAAGGCGGCCCGAGCCCCCGGCCGCACCGTTCGCACCGAGGCCACCGAGGCCACCGAGGCCACCGAGGCCCCCGAGTTCAAGGAGTCCTGCCCGTCACTCGGCTCGACCGAGCCGTCCCGCTCGCCGCCGGATCAACACGCGCGAGCCATCGGCACGCCGAAGGTGTGCCCCCAGACAGGAGAGCTTCCATGGCCACCGTCCTCGAACCCCTGCCCTCCCTACCTCTCGCCCGCGTGCGGCTGGCGCCGCACAGCGCCCTTCCGCGGCGTATCGACGGGGCATGGTGGCCCCGCTCGCGCGATCTCCTGGTGGAACTCCCGCTGCTGATCGGCGCGTTGCCTCGTACTTGGGGACAGGTCACCGCCGTCACTGTCAACACGGCGATGTGGCCGATGTCGCCCGGACGCATTCTCGTCGCCAACCAGGTTGTACGGCTGCACAGGTCAGCCGGGTCGCACGGCCGACACACCATCTGTCTGCTCAGCCAGGGCCGGGGCCGTTGGGACCTGTTGGTCGTGCCGCCGGAGGTCGACGCGGCGGACGCCGAGCCGCTGATGGCGGCCGCGGCGGTCGGCACCCGCTGACGAGCTCCGGTTCCCGCCGCCCGCACCACACGGGCGGCACGATCACTGCACTGCACTGCACTGCACTGCACTGCACTGCTGGGCGCCACCTCGCTTCTGGGGGCGGCGCGGGATCACCGCGGCGGCCTACGGATCCACACCTCCCGAGCGGCCGTTGTCCGGCCGGGACCGGCACCGGATCCGGAGTGCGAAGGGGCGTGGGGGTCGAGTTTGCCGAGCTTCGACCAGCCCCAGGCGTGCAACGTCTCCGCCGCCGCGTTCTCGCGGCCGTCGTCGCCGGACGGGTCCACGGCTGCGACGACCAGATCGGTGTCGAGGCGGGTCGGCAGCCACTCACCCAGGCGTGTTGCGATGCCACCGCGGCGGTGGCCGGGAGCACCATCAGCTCGGCCGGCAGGAACGTACGGCCCGAGGCGGTGAGTTCCTCGATGCCCGTGGGCAGCTCTCCTCGAAAGCCCGACCACCGGTCACAACGAGATGGGGAGCCATCTGTCCTGCCCGTGTGTGACATGCCGCGTGTGGCGTAATGGGCTCTTTGGGTTGCTCGACCGCGTCACTCTGTGCGGGTTGATCACGGCCGGGTCAGGAGCTCGTGTGTACACATCACGTGAGCGGGTCGAGCGCATCCGCCATGACCGCCGGATGGACCCGCGCGCGTCGGAGCGGGCCCTGGATCCGCGGCACGAGATGAGCAGGGACACAGGGGGCGAGGCTTTGAAGACGCTGGTGCAGGGGTGCGGTTATGGCGGAAGGTGAGCGGCGGCCCGACAAGGGCATGGTGGACCGGTCGGAAGGGTTCGGTGAGCGGCTGCTGGGGGTGCTGTTGGACCGGGCACACGAGATGCCGCCGCAGCTGATCGCCCCGCTGATCGCGGAAGAGGTGGCCAGGGTCGGTGGCCGCGACGTCTCGATCCTGCTGCAGGACTATGGCCAGTTGGTGCTGGTGCCGCTACCGGGCCGGCGGTTGATGGTCGGCGAGCCTGAGCCGATCGATGACTCTCCCGCCGGCACGGCGTTCCTGTACGCGACCATTGCCGAGGTGCCGCAGGCGGACGGCGTCCGGATGTACCTGCCGTTGCTGGACGGCAGCGACCAGGTGGGCGTGATGGCCCTCACCCTGGACACCATCGATGACCACGACCGGCGGCTGCTGCGCAGGCTCGCCGGCCTGGTCGCTGACATGCTGGTCACCAAGCACAGCTACACCGACCAGTTCTTCCTCGTCCGGCGCCGCGAACCGATGAGCGTGGCCGCGGAGATCCAGTGGGCCTTGCTGCCGCCGCTGGCGATGTCCGTCCCGCAGGTCGCGGTGGCCGGAATCCTGGAGCCCGCCTACGACGTCGCGGGCGACAGCTTCGACTACGCCCTCAACGAAGACATCCTGCACGTGGCCATGGTCGATGCGATGGGCCACGGCCTGGACGCCGCCACGATGGCGACCGTCGCCGTCGGCGCCTACCGGCACGCCCGACGCGCCGGTATCGGCCTGTCCGAGATCTACGCTTTCATGGACCGGGCCATCGCCGAGCAGTTCGGGCCCGATCACTTCGTCACCGCGCAGATGATGCGTCTGAACATCGCAACGGGCCACCTGCAGTGGGTCAACGCCGGCCACCCCGCACCGTTGCTGATCCGCAACCACCGGGTCGTCCGGCAGCTGGGAGGCCCGACCACCTTGCCGGTCGGATTCGGCGGTGAAGACCCCCAGATCAGCCAGCAGACGCTCCAACGCGGCGACCGAGTGCTGTGCTTCACCGACGGCCTGATCGAGGAGCACGAAGTCGGCGAAGAACAGTTCGGCGAGGAACAGCTCATCCACTGGGTCAACCGCATCGAACGCGAGGACAAGGGGGTACGAGCGGTGGTGCGCTCACTCTCCCACACCCTGAAGCAGCAACGGGGCGGCCGCACCAGCGACGACGCGACCCTCTTCCTGATCGAATGGCGCGGAGGCGCAGCCGACCACCTCACCGTCCTGGAGTGAGCCGACAGCCGCACCACGGATGCTTCGGGCGGTACTGCCCGTGGTGTTCCGTGGCGGCCCCCGGGGCGCGTCAACCGCGTTCCTCCTCCTCGGCCTCCATGAGCCGGATCCCCCGATGCGTCAACATCACCATCGCGGGTGTGTTTCCTTGCGCCCAGTCGACGGTAATGAGCTCTTCGCCCACCAGATATGCGCAGGCCGCGGCCAGATCCTGCTCGGGGACCTGGAGGTCGTCACGCAGCGTCGCCCCGGTGACGCCAAGGAGGCGGTTGCCTTCCGTGGCCTCGTACAGGGTTTTCATGATCGCTTCGCGGTAGTTCTTCCGCTCGTGCAGTGTTGCCATGATTGCCGCCACTCATGCCGGGCTTCGCATGGCCCGAACCCGTCTTACGGTGGGTCTTCACCGTCCGTTGCAATGGCCCGGCGAGAACGGCACCAGCGTGGAAGCCGGTGTGTGAAGGATTCCCTGTCCCCTCACTCTACTCCGGGCCTTGTCCGGAGAACCTGCGTGTGACCAGCGACTTCCTCGCCCCCAGGGCTTTCTGTCGCAGCGCATCTGATTCCCATCTGCGGCTGGAGACGGGACAGCCCTTAGCCGGGGAATCCTCGATGATGCGTGGTGGCGGCTGTCCCGTGACATCGGCGCCGAGCTTCCCGGCCGGATCGCCGCGCTGGGAGGGCGGCCGACAAGTCGGTCGGCGGATGCTGGACGGCCCGTTGACCCCCTTGACCCCTTGATCCGAGTGAAGCCGACACCGACCCGTTGCCGATTGCCGTGGCCGGGTCGCGGGCGCGATCGGCCCGGCGGCCGGGATCTTGATCTGAGACCCCGGAGTACGCGGGCCGGCTTCGGGGCGGCCGACGACGCGGGTTCAGCGACAGGACCCAGCTGCGAATGTTCCGGCGCCGGGGGTTCAGTCGGCCTCGGCCGCCGTCCCGGGTGTCGCGCCGGGGGCGGACCGTGGGAGGTTTGGCGGCGAGTCCGGAAGGTGGTTGTCCGGCGGCTTGCCCGGCATGATTCTCCTGGTCGGTGGGGTGCCGTACGAATGGGGGCCGATGCTTTCCGCGTGCTGTGAGCTGAGCCGGGTGATCGCACGTGTGGCCGCAACGGTCAGGATCAGCAGGGCGCTGAAGGCCATGGCGGTGACCATGACGCTCACTTCGCCGTGATCAGGCGGCTCGGCCGGGCGCCGGCTGCCTGGTAGGAGGAGGCGTCGTCCCCGTTCGCCCAGGTTTCCTCGGAATCCTGGTCCCGGTCAGCCATGGAACGGCCGTGGAGGGCGTGTTCCGCTGCCATGAGTGCGCTCGCGGTCGTCGGAGTCCCGGAGCTGTCGCTCGCGGCGGCCATCAGGCGGGCGGCTGCCGGGGTGCTGGTCTCCGGTGGTACCACCAGCAGGTTCCAGCTGCCCGTGGTGTGGGACAGCAGCAGGATCTTGTGGGGGTCCAGCTCTGTTGTGAACCAACCGACCTTCACCATGCGACCGTTGACGGGCACTCTGCTCGGGATGGCAGGCCAGTACGTCGGGTTGACGGCGATTCGGGTGATCCGTCCGGAGAGGGGGTCCAGTACGTCGGCCAGAGCGGAGAGTTCGTCTGTGAGGTCCCGGGAGCGGGGCCACCAGGCACCGTCGAGCGGCCCTCGGGACGTGCTCACGGTTTTCAGCGCGAGTCGAGCGGTCGGAGCCCTGAAGGGCACGATCCGCAGCGGGGGTTGGTCGGTGGTCGCGGACATCGCGCGCACCTGTCTCCGGCCGCTGCTTGTGTGCGGCGGCCCGGTGTCGTCACTCGCCGAGAACGACACCGGCATGGCGGCCGGTGTGCGAAATACTCTCGATGCCTCCACGCTACTCCCGCGGCACGTCGGACGGGCCCCGGCGAGGTACCGGTTCCGAACACCGCCCATCAGGCAGCGCGCCATCACACACCGCGCCATCACACACCGCGCCGGTCCGCCCGGGTCGCTTCAGACCTCGTCCGTCTGGCGACCGTCATTCCTCGCTGTCATTCCTTGAGGGCTGAGAGGACTGACTGGTCTCCAGCCAGGACCGTGCCGGCTCTGCCGTGCGGGTGGTGTCCACGGTGAGGTGCAGGCGGGTCCCGCCATCGCGGCCCGCGCGGGGTAGCTGCGCTGCTCGGTGGAGGCGAAGCAGCGAGGGCGCACCCATCGAGCGGCGAGCTCGCGGCCATGGTTTCGAAACGGTACCGGGGCAGCGCGTCGGCAGCGCGACGGCCCTGACGCCACGCAGCGTCAAGGCCGTCCGCTCACCCATGCCCGGCCTGGGACGGCCGGGACGACGGCATGCCTGTCACATGCCTTCCGCCGGAATCGGCACGTGGCCGATGGCGGCCTCCGCGGGGTCGTGTGAGGAGGTGCGGCGGGCATCGTGTCCGCCCTCGGAGTCCCATGCCTTCTCTCGGGCCGAATCCCATGCGGCCTCGGCCTCGGCGGCGAGGCGGAAGAGCTCGGCCTCCTGGATCAGGCCGCTCGCGGTGAGTTGCCGCGCGGGGTCCGTGGCTGCGGTCATCAGCCGGGTGGCTGTGGCGGCGCCGGTCTCGGGCGGGATCACCAGCAGGTCCCAGCGGCCCGCGGTGTAAGAGAGCAGCAGCAGTTTGTGCGGGTCCTGCTCGGCCTTGAACCAGCCGACCTTCACCACATGGCCCTGGACGGGAACCTTGCGGGGGATGACCGGCCAGAACGTGGGGTTCACGGTGACGTGGGTGATCCGCCCCCACAGCGGGTCCAAAACCGCGGTCAGCGCGGGAAGTTCGGCCATCAGGTCGCGAGAGCGCGGCCACCATGCGCCGTCGATCAGGGCGGGGGCAGAGCCGGGCGGCGCCAGTTGCAGCCGGAGAGGTGGCGGTGAAGAAGAGAAGGTCCGGTCTTCGACCGCGGGCTTGTCGAACGTGGTTGCGGTCATCACACGGACCTCGCCCCGGGCCGACCAAGATCGGCCCGGTGTCGTGAATCGCCGGGGACGGCACGGGCATCGAAGCCGGTGTACGAAGTGCCCTCGGTATCTCCAGGATACTCGTGGCCGGAGTCCGACGGACCGTTACCGTGGCGCGAGTTTCACGGCATGCCGGACGCACGGTCGCCCGCTGCGCGCCGTCAGCGGAGGGGACGATGGCCGACGCGTCGGGACCATCGGACGGAGGCGATCGCCACATCGGCCGCGAGGAGCAAGATGCCGATGATCAGCAGATAGCCCAGGCCCTCGACTGCCACGCCGATGATTCCCAGGACAACGGCCACGAGGACGAGGAAAAGGAAGAGCGCCATCGCCTGAACGCCTCCCTTGGGCTGGACCGGACCGGACCGGACCGGGTCGGACGGGGCGCGGTCGCTCAGCGGCGCGCGAGTTGGCGCTCGCCCTTCACGCCGGGCTGGTAGGTCATGCCGTAGTGCCGGAAGATCCCCTCCTCCTGCTCGGCGGGCAGGATGTCGTCCGTGCCGATCGACGGAGCCTTTCTCACCAGGCTCTTGGCGTAGGAGACCTTGAGGTAGTCCGGCCCGAGGATTGCCTCGTCGAGGGGGACGAAAACCAGGTGCTGGCGGGTGGGCAGCCCGGTCCGCACGGTGGCCACGGCCGGTTCGTCGGTCGTGGTGTCCACATAGATCGCTTCGAGCACGCCGATCTTGCGCCCCTTCGCGTCCACGACATGATGGTCGCGCCACTCACGGATATCGGCCGCCTGGATCATGACCTCTCCCTTCCGGACGCGCACCCATCGCTGCAAGCCGTCCCACCGAATGCCATGAGGCCTGGGCCAACGGCTCCGGCGCAAACACGCCGGAGCCGCCCTTCCGGGCGGTTGCACGTGAGAGTGAACCAACCCGCTATTAACGATACTGCGGTCAGCGCGGCTGGGACATGCTTCCGGCCGACCGCGATCGACTTCTCGCCGTCAGAAGATTTCTGGGTATTTCCCGATCCATTCGTCGGATTCCCGCTCCGGCAGTATCACTCGAATGAATCGTGATCCGACCGCCGTGATCCGACCGCCAAGATAATCAACCCAAGGAATTGGTGGCCCCTCGAGGGTTTTGCCCGCTCGGGGATGGAGGGGAAACGTGCTCTGACCTGCTGCGCGGCGGCGATCACCTACATGCGCAGCAGCCGTTGAGTGATCTCCCTGTACTGCCTCAGCGCGAGCCTGAGTTCGGCCGACGGTGATTCGGGGTCCTGGTCCTGCCAGCCCGCGTGGAGGGCATGCCGCCGTTCCGTGAGGGCGCTCACGAGATGAGCGACGGCCTCGTCGAATGCGCCCTCGGCCTCTTCCAATGCCTGACGTGGGCTGTCGGCGAAGGTGTTGAGCGCGTGTTGGAGGCGCAGGGTGAGCTCATTCGCTTCGTCCGACGGGAGCAGAGGCTCCGGGCCCGGGGGCCGGCGCGCAGCGGAACCGGGCCGATGATCCGGGGGCTGCTGGGCGCGAGTCTGGTCGTACATCATCGTGTGCCACTTCCCTGTGCGTGGTGCGGGCCGGGACGCTCTTCAGTGATCGTTCCGGAGGGAGCCGTGCGGCTTCAGCGCCGGCCGGGTTCCGGATCGGCCATGTCGTGTCGTCATCATGGGCGGCGGCAGGGTCGTACGGGCGCACCACCCGGGGATTTCCTGGTCACCGCTTGAAGGCGTGCCTGGCTTTCTCGCCCGCCTGTTTCAGATTTCCGGAGACCCGTTCGACCTTTCATGGTCGGCCTCGTGGGTTGAAGGTGGATTACCTGTGGCCGCGGTCGGAAACGGATCGGCGGAAGGAGAGGTATCCGTACATCGCCGGACTTCCGGATCGCGGGGATTTCCTGGTTCCGTGGGGGCCGGGCGGAGCGGGAAGGGGTAATGCTTCGCCCGAATGATCCGGAGTTGCATGACCCTACGCCGTGCTGTCAGTCAACGCCCGGCGCCCTCCAGTGTCAACGTGATGTCGACATAGGGGAGTTCTGGGGGCTGGGAAGGGGCCCGTGTCCCGCTCCGAAGCCGCATCGAGGCGAGAAACGCGTACCTCATGCCCTGTTCCGCTCGTCGTGCATCTCCTCTACGCTCCGAGCAAGGCAGGCGGGACTTCGTCCGTGTCAGGAACCGACGGAACCGGCAAGTCCCCCACCCAGGCTCCCAGCCCCCGAGTCGCAATCGAGGCCGGCCGGAGCCGCATCGCCGGAGACAGTGGCTCCAGCTTCCGTCCTCCTGGCGATTTCTACTCGGGGTGCTCCCGCAACCCCGCCGCCGCGGAGGACAGCGCGCGAGGACACGATGGCCGGGGGGCTCGCGTCCTCGCGACCACGGCCGCCGCCGCGCAGCAGTGGCGGCGGCCGTCCGGCCCGTGAACCAGAGTCTGTGGACAACACCCGGGAACTGCTGCTGACAGGCCGTGTCCTTTGGTCAGGACCTCAGGCCGGGGAGGGGTTCGGAGTCGTCGATGAACGCGCGGGCCAGGTCGGACAGGCGCCGGTTGTGAGCACGGGCGTAGCCGCGCAGTGCGGTGAAGGCTTGTTCCATGTCGATGCCCCGGCGTTCGGCGAGTTTTCCCTTGGCCTGTTCGATCAGGACGCGGCTGTTCAGCGCGCTCTGCAGTTGCTCGTTGAGGGCGGTGCTGCGGTGCGTGGTGCGCTGTTGCAGCAGACTGATGGTGGCGACGTCGGCCAGGGCCTGGGCGAGCGGCGTGGCGTCCGGGTCGAAGGGGCCCGGGGTGGCGTGGAAGAGGTTCAGGGCCCCGACGACCTCGTCCCGTAGCCGCATCGGCAGGGCCTGGACCGACCCGAACCCGCTGCGGTGGGCCGCCGCGACAAAGCGTGGCCAGCGGTCGGCCTCCCCGCTCAGGTTGGCGACGATCACCGGTGCGCCGGTACGGAAGCAGTCCAGGCAGGGCCCTTCGTCGTTCTGCAGCTGGAAGAGCTCCAGCAGGCGCACCTGTTCGTCGGAGGCGGCCATGACGCGGAGTTCGCCGTCGCGGTCCGCGAGCAGCACGCCTGCGGCACTCGCGCCGAGCATGCCCACACAGCGGTCGGTCAGCAGGCGCAGGAAATCGATCAGGTCGAAGTCGGCGACCAGGCTGTCCGCCAGCTCGACGAAGGTCTTGGCCAGGAGTCGCTGATTCATCGTGCACACCCTCCGTCGAGACTGATCCCGGCCCGAATGAAGGGACGGGAAGCGCAACTCACCTCAAGGTTCGGTTTCTTGGTCTGGTTCTTGGGCGCGATTCTCGGGTTCGGTGTGCGGGTTTGGATTGTTGGCTCGGCTTCTGGGCTCGGCTCCTTGGCCCGGCAAAGGTGTCAGGCTTCATCGTCGGTCTGATCCGTGTTCGCGGGGCTGCCGTGACGGTCCCTGATACGGCCGGGCCGTCACACCGCACCGCCCGAGAGAACAGGTACAGGCGGAACACGTACAGGCTGAACAGGCCGATGCGGCGGGACTGGAGCGGTCGTGGCCGGGGTGTTCCCGGGAGGAGGCGGCAGATGCCCGAACGGAAGTCCCAGGAGCAGGAATTCGCAGCCGGCCACGTCGACCATCAGGACCAGAGTCGGCGGCGGACGGTGCAGTCGCAGCGTCCCTCCGGCCGCGGTGATGCGCCGTGAGGCGTGGAGGAAGGCGTTGAGGCCGCTGCAGTCGCAGAAGGTGACGGGGGTGAGGTCGACGTCGATGGTGCGGATGCCGTCACGCAGGCACCGTTCCAGTGATGCACGCACCAGGGGCACCGTCTCCAGGTCGATCTCACCGGCCAGCGTGATCAGTGCACGTTTCTTGCGATCGTGACGGTAGACGTTGAGCGGCGGAAGGGGCATGACGCCTCGGTTCGGAAGACCATCCGGCAGCGGACGCGGTGGTGCCGGGATCCCGGCACCATCGGCTCACTTCCGGCAGCGGAGTACATTCGGCGGAGGTCGAGCAGCGGCCGACTGGCCGGCCTGCGCGGCAGGACTGAGAACCCACCCGGTACCCTCCAGGGATGCGCCGGACGACGGGCAAAGGGCCCGCTCCGCGCGGCGATCTGTGCTCAGCAACGACATGCCGCCGGGGTCTGGGACGCCTGTACAGCAGCGTAGTCCTCGCCCGGTGCGACGGATGGCCGGAGCGGCCCATTCCCAGCATGTGGACGGTATCGAGGCATGGTGGTGTGCGCATGCCCCGTAGGCGGCGGTGGGGGAACCGATGGCGTGCCCGTCGACGGCGGCACGGCGAGCGGTGATGGCGGCGCGGAAGACGTGGAAGTTGTTGGTGACGACGACACAGCGGTGCCCGGGCGCCGTTCCTGCCTGATCGCCTTGCTGAACCGCAGGCTCTAGGTGGTGGTGGAGAGGATGAGTTCGCGGAGAACGGGACGGCGCCGGGCAGGGAAGGTGCGCAGGGTCTGGCCGGGGCGTTTCTCTCCGTCATCTCTCACCGCCGGCATCAGCGTTCGAGAGACGCGGCGTCCCCCATGACGACCACCGGGTGCTGAGCGGGGTCGAGGGTGCGCAACAGCTCCTGCATGTGCTGCTTCGCCACGCTCACGCAGGCCTGCGTGGGCCCGCCGTGGTCGACGTGCAGCCAGATGCCGCCGCCCTTGTCCGCGCCGAGCGGGCGGGTCCAGTCGAGGGGCGAGACGCCGGGCTTGCGGTTGTAGTTGATCGCTATGACGTAGTCGAAGGAGCCCGCGAGCGGCTCGCCTTCGAAGCCCGTGCCGTTGATGGTGAATCCGTGCCCTTGGTCGTACGGCAGCTCGGTGCCGGGATCGGCGAGCAGCCCGCCGGCGTCGGTGAGGGCGAACACGCCGATGGGCGAGCGGAGATCGCCGACGTGATGGTCGTCCGTCCAGCCTTTGAGAGCGTTGTGGGCCGGCCAGGTGGCTCCCGGCTCCCAGCCCGTGCCGGTGCGCCGGTACAGCACCGCCTGCGACGTCGAGGAGTTCTTGCCTCGGCCGGTGACCAGGACGACCTGGCGTGCGTTGTCGGGGATCTCGGCCAGTGTCCGGGGCCCCAGACCCGGCAGCGGCGCGGGGCTGTTGCTGTTCGAGGACGCCTGCCCGGGCCTGCCCTGGGTCGTGCCGGGGGCGGCGGACACGGTGGCCGATCCGTCATGCGCTCCGACGGCCGCCGACCGGCCGTCGTGGTCCGTCCTGACACCCGTCCCCGTTCCGCCACATCCGGTGAGCGTGACGAGCAGGGCCAGGCCGGCGGCCGGTATCCCGAGACGACTCGCTCGGCGAGTTGGAGAGGCGGTCGCTTGTCGCTTCCCGGCCGAGGCACGAAGCCGCCAGCGTCCGGACGGACGGCGAGGTGATGAAGTCATGATCGTCAGACTGGAGGAGACGTATGAGGAACTCGTCAGCTCCAGACCCCCGGTCCGGAGCTGCGACCAGCCGACAGGCATGCCGGGATCGGCGGTGCGGCGAGGGCAGCCAGGGGGTCTGCGGTGTATGAGGTCTCCGGCGTTCGGCGTTCGGCGTGACCGTGGCCGGGGCGCATCCGTTCGGCTCGTCTCCGCCGTCACACTCGGCGGCCGCCCGACGGGATGCCGGTGGGGGACCGCGGCCAGGGGCGTAGAAACCACCCTGACGCGCGAATATCAGGAAGTTGTGAGGGTGTGGGAAGCCCCGCAACTGACCCTGGACACCGAACACACACGCTTAGAGTCGCCTGCGTGTGCGCACATATTCTGGTCGCGGAAGACGACACCATGCAGGCCGAGCTCATACGACGGCTGCTGCTTCGGGAGGGTCACACCTGCGTCGTGGTCGCCGACGGGCGGGCCGCGATCGACGAGGCCGCGAGCCGCCGACCCGACCTGGTCGTCCTGGACCTGATGCTGCCCAAGGTCGACGGTCTCGGCGTGTGCCGGGTGCTGCGGCAGAACGGGGACATACCCGTTCTCATGCTGACCGCCCGCTCCACCGAGGACGACGTACTGCTCGGCCTCGAGGTCGGCGCGGACGACTACATGACCAAGCCGTACAGCCCACGGGAACTGATGGCCCGCATACGCACCGTGCTGCGCCGCACCCTGCGCCCCGCCGACGACTCCCCTGTGCTCCGCGCGGGCGGCATCACCGTCGATCCCGCACGGCACGAGGTCACCTGCGACGGCGTCCCCGTCCGGTGCACTCCCGGCGAGTTCGCCATCCTGCATGCCATGACCGAGGCACCCGACCAGGTCTTCTCACGTCGTCAACTGCTGCAGCACACGCGGGGCCACGACCGTGCCTCCACCGAACGCGCCATCGACGTACACATCATGAACCTGCGCAAGAAGATCGAGGCCGACCCGCGCAGCCCCGTCCGGCTGCTGACCGTCTTCGGTATCGGCTACAAGCTCACGGGGCAGCCGTCATGACGCCTGGTCCACGCATACCCTGGCGCAAGAGTCTGCTGATGCGGCTGCTCCTCACTTCCATCGCCATCGCCGTGGTCTCCGTGGGCGCCACCGCCTGGCTGGCCGTGCAGACCACCACGCGGGCCATCCAGGAGGAGCACGGTCAGGTGCTCTCCGACGACACCGACATCCTGCGGCAGCTCAGTGGCTTCGCCGCGACCCACGCCGACTGGGACGGCGTGCGGTCCTCGGTGTACACCCTCTCCCGCACCATGGGACGGCGCATCGCCCTGACGACAGAAGCCGGGCACACCATCGCCGACTCCGCCGCCCGCGGCACCGCCCTGCCCGCCCGCGCCTCGGCCACCGTCGACCCGCTGAACACCGACACCTACACCGAACCGGGGGCCCAGCTCGCCGGGATCGACCCGCGGGCGGTGGGGCCGTATCGGCTTCCCACGGCAGAACGGGCCGGGGTGAAGAAGCTCGCTGAGAAGCGGCTGGCATGCATGCGCACGTTCATGAGCGACGGCAGCGTGCGGCAGCTTCCCAGCGGCCGCACGGTAGTCATCGCCGACGGCGGAGAGGCATCCGTGCCCCTGGACTGCGCGGACGGACAGCTCAACACCCCCACCCGCACCGAGCAGAAGGCACTGGACGAACTCAGGTCTCTGACCGCCCCCTGCCTCGACCCGGACGGCGAGAAGGGGCGGGAAGCCGCCCCGACGGCCGGAAAAATCGGAGTCGATTTCACACCCGGCGCCATCACCGCAACCGACGACCTCGGCCGCCGGCTCGGTGGCAGTCGGCAGACGCAGAGCTGTATCAACGACGCGCGCCGCACCCAACTCGACCCGTACGTCGCCCCCAGGGCGAGGCTCTACCTGGGAGCCCTCGGCCAACAGACCGTGGGCTTCGACCTCTCTCCCGCCAACAAGGCCAAGATCGTCGGCGTCGCGGGGCTGGTCCTCGTAGTCACCGTCGCCACGACCACAGTGGTCGCGATCCGCCTCGTCCGTCCCCTGCGAGCCCTCACGGCCGCTGCCCAACAGCCGCCGCAGCGGCACGCACGCGTCGCCGTCACCACCAAGGACGAGACCGGCTACCTGGCCGCCGCCTTCAACGACCTCACCGCACGCCGCGAACAGCTGGAGACACAGCGCAAAGCCATGGTCAGCGACATCGCCCACGAGCTGCGGACCCCGCTGACCAATATCCGCGGCTGGCTCGAGGTCACCCGCGACGGGCTGCTCGAGCCGGACCCGGACCTCATCGCCTCCCTGCACGACGAGGCACTGCTCCTGCAGCACATCATCGACGATCTGCAGGACCTCGCCGCCGCCGACGCCGGCACCCTGGCACTGCACCGCGAACCCGTACGCGCGGACGACCTCGTCGCCCAGACGGTGTCGGCCCACCGTACCCGGGCGGAATCCTCGGACATCCGCCTGTGCACCCACACCGAGCACGGCCTCAACCTGGACGCCGACCCGGTGAGGATGCGGCAGGTCCTGGGCAACCTGACCTCCAACGCACTCCGGCACACCCCGGCGGGCGGCACGGTCACACTCACCGCCCGACAAGCCGGCGACCTGGCCGTCCTCACCGTTGAGGACACGGGCAGCGGCATCGCTGCCGAGGACCTTCCCCACGTCTTCGAACGTTTCTGGCGGGCCGAGAAGTCCCGCAGCAGACGCACCGGCGGCAGTGGCCTGGGCCTGTCCATCGTCCGCCAGTTCGTCGAGGCACACGAGGGAACCGTCACCGTCGACAGTGAACCCGGCAAGGGGTGCGTGTTCACCATCAGGCTCCCCCGCGACCAGCACGGGGACGGACGAACGCCCTGAGGAGGCACCACATGCGGTGCCGGCAGCCTCGCCGGTCCGCGCCGCTCATCGCAGACCGTGCCGTCCTCCGGCATCTTGCCGTCGAGCAGGTAGGTGTTCACCGCGTTCGTCACGCAGGCGCTGGTGCCGTAGGCCCCGTGCCCCTGCCCCTTGTAGGTGAGCTCGACGCCGACGTCCTCGCCGAGCTCGTCGGCCATGTGCCGGGTTCCCTCGTACGGGGTGGCGGGGTCGCCGGTGTTGCCGATATGCCCGTACGCCTGGCGCTCCGTGCATGCCTCAGGCGCTCGGATCGCTTCCGTGCGCGTGCCGAAGTCCGACCCTCGCCGCTGCTCGTTGCCCTGATCTACGCGGCCATGACGACCGGCAGTGATGGAGGGCCCTGGCGCGCGGGTAAGAGGTGCCCACAGCAAGTATGTCTGCCGCCGCTGGGCACCTCGTGGAGGGGGCCAGGTCAGGGCCGGTAGACCATCCCCGGCTGGGGCTTGGCAGGGGCGAGCAGCTGCGACACCGTGACGATGGTGTAGCCGCGCTGCTTGAGAGCCTTGATGATTCCCGGGACGGCGGGCACGGTCCCCTTGTGCAGGTCGTGCAGCAGGATGATGCCGTCGCGCTGAGTCTGGTCGAGCACCCGCTTGGTGATCAGGGCCGAGTCGGTCGTCTCGTAGTCCTTGGCCGTGACACTCCACAGCACCTGCGCCAGCCCCAAGTCCCGGCAGATCTTGACCACCTCGTCGTCGGTGCGGCCCTGCGGCGGACGCATCAGGTCGGGCCTGGTGCCGGTGACCTTCTCGATGGCGTCCTGTGTCCGGGTCAGCTCCTGACGGGCGTCGTCCACGTCGATTTCCGTCAAAACCTCATGGGTCCATGTGTGGTTGCCGATTTCGTGCCCCTCATCCGAGATGCGGCGGAGGATCTCGGGGTACTTCGCGATGTGGCCCTTGCCCTGCACGAAGAACGTCGCGTGCAGATCCTCCTGTTTCAGGATGTCCAGCAGCCCGGGGGTCGTCAGGCTGGGGCCGCCGTCGAAGGTGAGGGCCACACACTTCGCCTTGCGGCAGTCGACGTTCCCGGCCACCGATCCCGATGCCTTGCCGCGGGCGGCGCGCGGCGAGGTGTGATCGTAGGTCGTGACTGTCAGGGCCAGGATCAGCGCGACAGCCAGGACGGTGGCCACGGCTGTCGCGATGGCGATGAGTATGTGAGGCCGTCGTATTCGCGCATTGAGGGGCATGCGAGACCTTTCACCGGGTCGGGTTGTTGCTGCAATTGGTATTGATGACCTTCACGGCGCTCAGGTTGCTCTCAACCCGTGGGCACCGAGGGCTCTTTCTCAGTTCCGGGAGCGCCTTCGTGAATTTCCCAGCGAATTTCTGAGTGGTCTCACCTTGAGCTACTGCGCGCGGGCGAGAGCCGGCCTCGCCGCGAGGTCTTCCAGATGCACGTCGAGCGTCAGGCGATTCCTCAGGAGGCGTCCGAGCCGACGCTCCACCCATGTGTAGACAAGCGCGGACAGACCCAGCATGCAGACGACGGACACTGCCATCGAAGGCAACAGCCCCAGCCCCGGAAATGCCTTGATCAATCCCTTGGCCACGGGAATTCCGATGCTTTGGTGCACGAGGTAGAAGGGGTAGGTGAGCCCCCCGGCAGTGACCAGCCAACGCCATTGCAGTCCCGCCAACGGTCCGACACCGGCCAGTGCCAGCAGTCCGAGACAGAGTGTGAGTATGGCCGCGCACACGGCCCAGGAGGGCCGGCTCTCGCCGGGGATCGTGGTGACATGCTCGGCCACCCGGATTTGGAGCACGGTGAGTTCGTAGCACCAGGCGAAACCCAGCAGAAGCCACAGCAGGAGGTTCTGTCCGAACCTGCGCATGAGGTAGAGCACGATCCCGGCGACGAACAGGCCGGTGTATCGGGTCAGTACGAATTCGTCGAGCGCCGGCAAGTGAAGTTCAAGGGCGATGACACCGGCCAGGAGCCAGGCTCCGCAGAAAGCCACCGTCCGCCGATAGGACAGGCCGGAGATGAGCAGCACGGCCATCAGCAGGTAGAAGCGAGCCTCCACCCAGAGTGTCCAGCTGACTCCGCTGACCAGGTCGAGCCCCATGGGCCCCGGAGCCATCGTCAGATTCCCCAGGACGGTACGGGGGTCGATGCGCGTTTCGGCAGGCCAATGTCCCATCCGTGCGACCAGGACGAGCGCGACGACCAGGAGCACCGTGCACCAGTAGGCCGGGAAGAGCCGTGATATGCGGGAGACGGTGAACTGTGCGGGAGTCCGCCCCCAGCAGCTCATGCAGATGACGAATCCGCTGATGATGAAGAAGAACTCGACGCCGAGCCAGCCGTAGCGGCTGATCTCATGCAGGAACGGGGCGAAATCCCTGAGCTCGGCCTTTCCCCAGAAGCGCGGGGTGGGCGTCCCCAGAAAGTGATACGCAGCCACCATCACGGCTGCCACCAGGCGGAGCCCGTCTATCGCGGCCAGGCGCGCCTGCCCGCTCTGCGGTCCACTCGCATCGATGGACCCACTCGACTCACTGTGTTCCTGGACCTGTATTCCTGTTCCATTTCCATGGCGCAGACTCATGCGACGCACCCCATGTCCCGGGATCGGCCGTCGCGCACGACGAGGGAGTGTCCACATTCCGGGGGTCACCTCTCCACAGGCTGTTCTGGCGGGTGGTCCCCCATAGGCCCAGGGCGAGCAGGGTGCCCGGGGGCGCTATGGGAGACAACATGTCAGATACCTGACAATCTCAGTTGGTGGGCAGGGGCGAGCGGCTGACACGGATCTTCGACTGACCGTGCGGGCGCTCCTCCCAGTCCTCCATGAAGCGGGCGTGCAGGCCGTGCTTGCGGGCCAGGGCCAGCAGGGTCTCGGTGCGGTAGTAGAAGTCCTCGCGCAGTACCTGGTGTTCGGTGCCCTCGGTGCGGTCGAAGGTGAAGTCGAAGAACCCGGTGTCGGTCAGCACGCGGCCGACGTGGACGAGGCATTCCTCGATGACGTTCAGCGGCGAGTGGGAGAAGACGCTGTGCGCGTGGATGACGTCGAAGTGGTTGCTGGGCAGGAAGTCCAGGGTGAGGTCGCCGGTGATGGTCAGGTGCGGCAGCTTGTCCTGGAGGTGGCGCTCGGTGAGGGTCTTCTTGGCGGCGATCAGGATGTCGGGCGAGATGTCGATGCCGTAGTAGTTGCCGGCGTCGAGGTGGTCGATGAAGCGCCAGCCGCCGCGCAGGTTGCCGCAGCCGATGTCGAGCATGCGGTGTTCGGGGCGCAGCCCGTGCTCGATGAGGTAGTCGAACTGCATCTGCCCGAGCGCCAGCCAGCGGTCGTGGGTCTGACTGCCGACCGCGGCCTCCGGGTTGCGGCGGGTGTCCGAGGCCATCACGGCCCGGTAGTAGCCGACGTGGTCGGGGTGCTTCAGGCGCAGCCAGGCGTCCCGGCCGGCCCGGCGGAGGTAGGGGGTGACGCGCTCGGGGTGACGCAGGGCGTAGCCGACCTTGTGGGCGAGGGCGGCGCGGTTGTTGCGCAGTTTCTTCGGCGACTTGGCGTCAGCGGGCATGGCGAAGCGACCTCCGTACAAAGGGACCCCGGATGAGGGGATGAAGGGGATGAAGGGGATGAAGGGTGACAGTTGCGGTGGTGCGGCGCGGTCAGACGCGGCGGCGCAGGAGCAGCACCGTGACGACCGTGAGCAGGACGGCCAGGCCGCCGAGGACCGCGGTGTCGGTCCACTGGAAGGCCCAGTAGTCACCGGCCGGGTTGGCCTCGTAGAAGCGGGCGACGTACCCGCGCTCGGCCATGCACTCCCTGAGCTCGGCGCCCGAGGGGTAGGGGCAGTTCGTCACGGAGTCGTGGCGGCCGGAGGCGGTGATCAGGCCGTAGTGGCCGGCCGACCACTTCTCGTCCATGGGTAGTTTGGGGATGCTGCCGGCGCTGCTGTAGGTGTGCGGCGGGACCAGTAGACGCGTCTTGTGCGTCCACTCCAGCAGGAGGGTCGTCGCCCCGGTCACCAGGAGGGTCAGGCTCATCGCCTCCAGGACCCGTCGGGCCAGCAGACCCAGCAGTGCGCCGGCCGCCAGGCCGAACAGGGCGGCTGCGACGACACGCGGGCCCGAGCCGCTCAGGGCCGTGGTCTCGTACCAGAACAGGCCGTAGCTCCGGTCGGCGGCCGGTCGCCACCACCACGAGAACACTCCCGCGAGCAGGCTGGAGAGGGCCACCGTGGTCACCGCGGCGAGGGCGAACCGGGAGGCGAACCACTGGCCGCGGCTCACGCCCTGGGCGAGGACCATGCGGTGCGTGCCCAGTTCACGGTCGCGGCCCAGCAGCGGGACGCCCCAGAAGACGCCGATGATGACGGGCAGGGCGATGTTCAGCGCCCCGAGGTAATTCAGCGGCTCGATGTCCAGCATCAGGGGCGTACCGGTGTCGGGTCGCGCGCAGAAAATGGGCCCGGGGCCGCAGTGGTCGAACTGCCCGCTGCGCAGGTCGTCCAGCATGCCCGACCGGGAGTACGCGGCGATCGCCGCAGCGGCGGCCATGAGGACCGCGCCGATGCCGACCAGCACCCGCTGCTGGCGCCACGCGAGCCAGAGGGAGCCGTTCCAGAGGGAGCTTTTCACGCCGCCGCCTCCGTCCGCTCGGCGGCCGCGGGACGCGCCGGCTCACCGGTCTCGAGGTAGCCGACCAGGATGTCCTCCAGCCTGGGCCGCTCGACGTGCCAGTCGCCGCGCAGCGGTCCGCGCTGCCGTACCAGGGCAGTCATCTGTCTGCCGGCGGCCCGGCGGTGTACGACGGTGTGTGATCCGGCCAGGATGTCGGCCTGGTCGGTGTGTCCGGTCAGCACCACGTGGCTCTCGCGCAGCGCGTCGGCGTCCTCGCTCAGCTCGACGCGGCCGTCCCGCAGCACCAGCACCCAGTCGCAGGTCTGCTCCAGTTCGGGCAGGACGTGCGAGGACAGCACGATGCTCATGCCGCGCTCGGCGGCCTCGGTCATCAGCGCCGCCATGATCTCGCCGCGCGCCACGGGGTCGAGGTCGGCCATCGGCTCGTCGAGCAGCAGCAGTTCGGGCCGCTTGCCGAGCGCCAGGGCGAGTGCGACGCGGGTGCGCTGACCGGGGGACAGTTCGCCGACGCGGGCGGTGATCGGGATGCCGCCCTCGAGGACGGTCCGCTCGGCGGTCGGCCGGTCCCACGAGGAGTTCAGCTTCTCGCCCATCAGCAGCGTGTCCGCCACGGTGAAGCGGGGGTAGAGCGGCTTGTCCTGGGTGAGCAGAGCGACCCGGGCGCGGGCCTCGGGCGCGCCCGGTACGGCGTCCAGCACGCGTATCTCCCCGGAGCCGGCCCGCAGCAGGCCGCCGGCCAGGTGCAGCAGGGTGCTCTTGCCCGCGCCGTTACGTCCGACGAGGGCGGTGATGCGGCCGCTGGGCACGGTGAACTCGCAGTCCCGCAGGCTCCAGTCGCCCCGCGCCCGGTACCGGAATCCGAGTCCCGCGGCGCGCAGCGCGGCCGGCGCGTCAGCCCCGGTCATGCGTCCTCCTCTTTCCGCTCCCGGTCGCCCGGGGTGTGCTCGTGTTGCTTGTTGTCGTAGGCGTCCAGGGCCGCTGTGACCAGGGCGAGGATGTCGGCCCGTTCCCACCCCGACGCCCGCGCGCGTCCCGTCCAGTCGGTGACCTCTTGACGTAGCGGCGAGTCGTCCTCCGCGCCGGGCCGGGCGAGCGACCGCGTCACGAAGGTCCCCAGTCCGCGGCGCAGTTGGACCAGGCCGACCTGCTCCATGTCGCGGTAGGCCCGCAGCACGGTGTTGGGGTTGATGGCGGTCGCCGCCACCACTTCCCTGGCCGTCGGCAACTTGTCCCCGACCTTCAACGTGCCCATCCGGAGCGCCCGTTCGGTCTGCTCGATGATCTGCACGTAGGCCGGTACGCCACTGCCACGGTCGATCCGGTACTCGACCACGTCACCTTCCACGATTCAGCGTACTTCCATTAATGAATTAATACAAGCATGGTTCAAGCGTGGCAGTGATGTCAAACAGGGGGCACTGTCCGAGCGGCCCTCGTCGCCGCTGTTCCTGGGGGCGGGCGGCACGGCTCGTTGCTCAACAGCGCTCGCCGGCGGCGCTGATGCGGGCCGGTCGTCGGCGGAATCCACCGCGACGTTCGTGTGGATCTTGTGTTCTTCGTTCAAATGTTCGCAAATGGCTGCGAGTTGGCTTGTTGACTGAGTGCTCAGACTGACCGATGAGTCGTCGATGAAGCTGTGATCTGCGTGTTTCCACCACGGGAGGCCTTCGCATGAAACAACTGTCCGGTCGTATGCGCTTTGCCGCCGCCGCAGCGGCCTTAGCCGGAGCGCTGGTATCCGGGTTCACGCCCGCCGGTGCGTCCGCCGCTCCCGGCAGCGCGCCGCGCGCGGCGGTGACGGCGGACGAGCCGACCGAGGACATGCCGGACGACGGCTTCGGCGACGAACCCGTGGGCGAACAAGACGACTTCGCGGGGAGCACCGCCGAGGCCCTGCCCGCGTCCGGCAACGCCGGGCTTCGCGCGGCCCCCGTCCCCGGGCGCCCCGGCGACTTCCAGCTGGAAGCCGGCTCGTCACTCACCGGCCTGGTGAACCAGCTGGACGCCGCGCTTCCCAAGCAGGGCCTCACCGAGCTGATGGAACAGGCCAACCGGGAGGCCGGCTGGGACGGCGGCTGCGGCACGGCCGGCATCTACGGCCCCGACCTCGCCGTGAACCACCGCGTGTGCTGGAAGAGCGACGACGCCACGTCCACCGAGTGGATCCCGCAGGCCATCTCCGGCGTCTCGGACGCGCAGGAGGACGAGGACTGGGGCTCGTCCAACGCCGAGCCCATCGTCATCGGCTCGTACGACGGGCAGAACCCGGGCCGCAGCGACTACGAGGCAGGACGCGAGAACTGCGTCCAGACCTCCGCCTCCGACGCCTGCAACGAGAAGGGCGTCCGGATCAGCTTCTTCAACCAGGCCACCCAGAAGTACCGCCACGTGCTCCTGGTCTGGCCTTACATCAACTCCAAGGACAACATCTCCTTCGACGCGCTCCACGCGCGCGAGGGCAAGTGCACCAGCTCCGTGACGAGCAGTTGCAAGGCCCAGAACGGCATCCACGCCGGCGGCATGGTCTGGTACGGCAACTACCTGTACGTCGCCGACACCGCCAACGGCATGCGGGTCTTCGACCTCCGCAAGATCATGGACCTCAACCCGGACAACGACGCCGACGTCAACGACCCGACGCCCGACGGCCTCGTCAGCGACGTCCTCGACAAGAAGCGCGTCGGCCGCCAGAGCAACGTCTGGTACAGCTACGGCTACCGCTATGTCATGCCGCAGGTCGCCACGCTCAAGTTCACCGCTTCCAGGACCAGCGGCGACACCAGCGGCAACCAGTGCTACGCCACCGCCCGCCCGAAGGCGTCCTACATCTCCCTGGACCGCACCGACACGGACCACATGGTTCTCGGCGAGTACTGCAACACCAACAACGGCGGTACCAGCCCCGGCCGGGTCGGCACGTACCCGATGACCGCCCTCACCGCCGCCGTCGAGGGCTCACCCGGCGCGATCGCCAACGCGGACGCGGCCTACGGTCTGCCCACAGACGCGACCTTCAACGGCGAAGCCCTCTGGCACAAGATCCAGGGCGTCACGCGCTACGAGGGCAAGTGGTACTTCCACCGCAGCAACGGCTACGACAACGGCCGCCTGCTCCAGGCCACGCCGACCGCCGTCGACGGCACCACGCAGCTCGTCGGCAACGCGAAGGTGCTGCAGAGCTCCTTCGGTCCCGAAGACCTGTACGTGGTGCACGGCCGCGGCGACGGTATCGCACCGCAGCTGTGGTCGCTGAGCGAGCACGCACCGGGCAGCAACTGCTCCGCCTGCAAGCGCGAGTTGTACAGCTACAACATGAGCGAAGTGATAGGCGACTTCACCTCTTGACTCGCTCCTCGGGCTGAAGCCCGAGGATTCTGGCCTCCCCGCCCGAACCCTGTGCCGCTACGCGGCACAGGGTTCGGGCGGGGATCCGTGGCTTCCGGTACGCGGATTCCGCGTCGCGCAGGGACTGCTGGAGCACCACTGAGGAGACCTCGCCCAGCCAGGACCGCTCGGGTGTCTGTTTGGCCTGGGTGATCAGCTTCTGGGACAGCACACCCGCCGTGGGGAAGGCTGCGCCCGCCCTCCGGGCGTTCTCACGGGCGCGCACGGCATCGTTGTACACGACGCGGGCGCACCCGAACGCCCTGGCCGGCGCGGTGCGTTGGGCCGGTTCCGCCCAGCCTGAAGGCGTGCCGAAGCCGCATGCGGTGATCGTACGAACGAGCGCCACCCGCTACCAGAGGGAAACGTATGAACGGTCGGTACTCCCTTGAACCGGGGAGCGGAACGGGCCGAACGGGCGAGGCGTTGCCCGGCGAGGGCCTCGCGCCGGACATGCCGGTGAGCGTGTCCGGCCTCACCACCCGCAGTCGATGTCGGCCGATCCGCCATGAACGACCGGATCGGTGCTCGTACCGCTGATCCGCAGAAGACCGCCGTCCTGCCCCCAGTCCAACTCGTACGTGCCTGAGTCGACGGGCCGGTAACCATCGTCGACCGTCCAGGATCCCGACTCGCCCAGGGCCAGGCCGGTGCGCCCCACCGCGTACGCCTCGCCCTTGCCGATCACGAGAAAGGACGTCTCCCGCACCACGGCCGTGCAGCCACCCGGCCCCGCAGGGCGCAGCACGTGGTACTCCGCCTCCGAGATCAGGTCGTCCACCGCTCCCCATGCAGTGCCAAGCACCGCCGCGACGATCAGCAGACTGCTCCCCAGCCGTGCCCCTGTGGCTCGCTTCCGCGGGAGCCCCGAAGCATCCGCCGGGCGGCCCACTCGGGTGAGGGCCCATCGGAGAACGAGCGACATGACAAGGAGAGCTGCACTCACCCCCCAGCCGGGGACCACCCACCCCTGCACGACCAGCAGGAGGCTGCTCCAGCTCGCCACGGCGGCGAGGGCCAGACTCCCGATGCCTGCTGCCGTGGAGACGGCGGGCGACAACCTCACGCAGTGCTGTGTACGTGTTTCGGTCACGGCGGGTACGACTCTCCGAAAGCGCCGACAGTTGCGTGCGACCGGGTGGTCGTCCTTGGTCGTTGTCGGCCGCCATTGGGCAACCTCGGACGGCCCAAGGACGTCCCGGACAACGGGCCACCTCACACCTCCGTCGTGCGATACGGCCCAGGCAACGGCGACAACGGCACGTTCAGCACCTGGCCCAGCAGCGCTCGCGCAACGGCGTCGCGCTCCCCATGCGGTTGGCCGGGCTTCATGGACAGGACCACGCGGTCTCGGGTGACCACGGCAGCACCCGTGAAGTTTCGGTCGGTGATCACTTTCCTCGCCTGCGCGGTGGCCGTTGCGCGCCCGGTCACTTCCGTACCCTCTCAAAGCGGCCCGGCATCCGACTCTGCCTGCACAAAAGCCTCCCTCGCCAGCTTGGCAGACCGGCAGGAACTCTCACTTCCCGCTCATGATCCAGGCGCCGCCGTACGTGAAACCCCTCGATTTGCCCGCTCTTCGGGCGTGTGCGATACCAGACGAGGGGGCTTTCAATGATCGCCTGGCACCCTGCTGGCCGTTCTGGAAGAGGGAGCGCCGTGACAGGAGTAGACGAAGCCGTCGGGCGTGTGATCGCCGGGCGCTACCGGCTCCTGCGCCGGCTCGGTGCCGGGGGCATGGGGCGCGTGTGGCTCGCCTACGATCAGGAACTCGCGTGTGAGGCCGCGCTCAAAGAGATCGCCCTGCCGCCGGGCGTCTCGGACCGCGAGGTGAGCGCCCGGATCGCCCGGGCCCGCGGCGAGGCGCGGCACGCCGCCCGGCTGCGCGAGCACCCCCATGTCGCCACCGTGCACGACATCGTGGAGGACGGCGGCCTGCCGTGGATCGTCATGGCGTTCCTCCCCGGCGCCACGGACCTGGAGGCGGTGGTGCGCGAGCGCGGGCCGCTGCCGCCCGCCGAGGTGGCGCGGATCGGGCTGGCGGTCCTCGACGCACTGCTGGAGGGGCACCGGCTCGGCGTCCTGCACCGGGACGTCAAACCGGCCAACGTTCTGCTGACCAGCCCGGACTCTCGGCCGAGGTACCGTACCGAGGGCGGGCAGGTGCTGCTGACCGACTACGGCATCTCGCTGGAGCTGAGTTCCGGCGAGCCGCGCCTCACCGCCACCTCTGAGATCCTCGGGACCCCGCGCTTCATGGCCCCGGAACGGGCCCGCGGTGAACCGCCCACGCCGGCCTCCGACCTGTTCGCGCTCGGCTGCACCCTTTATTTCGCGCTCGAGGGGACCGGCCCCTTCGACCGCGACTCCGACTACGCCACAATGACCGCCTTGCTCTTCGAGGGCCCCGCCCGCCCGCATGGGGTGACGGACCTGACGCCGGTACTCCTCGGACTGCTGGCCAAGGATCCTGGGGATCGGATGGACGCCGAGGAGGCGGCGCGCAGGCTCACCGAGCTCACCACCGCGCCACGGCCCGGGCCCCCGGCGCAGGAGGAGCCGACCGCCTTCTCGCTGGAGCCGCCGTCAGAGGTGCCGCCCGTCTCGGCGCGGGAGACGCCGGCGGAGGAGCCGACTGCCGTCCAGCTGGAGCCGCCGCCGCAGCCGACCCCCGAGCCGGAGGAACTCGGCCCCTCCCCGGGGCCGCTGCCGCACGAAGGTGGCGCGGCTCGGCTGCGGCCCGGCTTGTCCAGGCTCAGACGCCGGCGAGCCTGGCTCGTTGTGGGGGTGGTGCTGGTGGCGCTGGCCGCGGCCGGCGGCATCTACCTGGCGCAGTTCCGCCCCCCGAGTCCTGAACCCACCACTGCTCTTCCCACCGCGCCGACATCCGTGTCCTCGATCCCCGTCGGCTCTCGTCCGTGGGGGGTGGCGGTGTTGCCGGATGGGCGGCGGGCCTACGTGGCCAACTTCGACTCGGGCTCGGTGTCGGTGATCGACACCGCCGCGAATCGTACGGTGGGCAGCCCCATCTCGGTCGGCAAGCAGCCGTTGGGGGTGGCGGTGTCGCCGGATGGGCGGCGGGCCTACGTGGCCAACAGCGCCTCGGATTCGGTGTCGGTGATCGACACCGCCGCGAATCGTACGGTGGGCAGCCCCATCCCCGTCGGCTCCGGTCCGTTGGGGGTGGAGGTGTCACCGGATGGGCGCCGGGCCTACGTGACCAACAGCGGCTCGGATTCGGTGTCGGTGATCGACACCGCGACGAATCGTACGGTGGGCAGCCCCATCTCGGTCGGCAAGAATCCGGCGGGGGTGGCCGTGTTGCCGGATGGGCGGCGGGCCTACGTGACCAACATCGGCTCGGATTCGGTGTCGGTGATCGACACCGCGACGAGCCGTACGGTGGGCAGCCCCATCTCGGTCGGCAAGAAGCCGGATGTTGTGGCGGTGTCGCCGGACGGGCGGCGGGCCTACGTGGCCAACATCACCTCGGATTCGGTGTCGGTGATCGACACCGCGACGAACCGTACGGTGGGCAGCCCCATCCCCATCGACAAGGGGCCCGAGGGGGTGGCGGTGTCGCCGGATGGGCGCTGGGTCTACGTGGCCAACAATTTCTCGGCTTCGGTGTCGGTGATCGACACCGCGGAGAACCGCACGGTGGGCCGCCCCATCCCGGTCGGCAAGGAACCGCTGTGGGTGGCGCTCTCGCCGGATGGGCGCCGGGCCTACGTGACCAACGGCGCCTCGAACTCGGTGTCGGTGATCACGTTCTAGAGGGTTCTAGAGGACGTCTGGAAAGCTCCGGTCTGCTGAGGGTCCGGCGCCTGGCACGCGGTGACGCCGGCTCCCGGTGGACCAACAGGCCCTGCTGGTGCTGGCCAATCTGTGGAACGGCCATACCTGTGCCCAGCTCGCGGCCGGGCTCGGCACCACTACGCCGCCGACCACGGCTCGGGTGGGCGGGGCGGGGCGGCGGTCGGAGGGCCGCTCGGGCCCGTGGCCCCGGGCCGCGGCCAGACCGGTCAGTTTTCGAGAAGCATCGGTGACCCGGCCGCCCCTACCGTCGAAGCCATGAACTCCATCGACTCCGTCACCCTTGAGGTGGCCGACACCACGGCCGCCGCCCGCTTCTGCTCCACCGCCTTCGGACTGGGCTCGTCGCAAGTGCGCCTGCGTGCCTCCGAAGTTTCCACGACCGGCTTCCGCGGTTTCACGCTGTCGCTCGTGGTGTCCCAGCCGGGCAACGTCGACGCCCTGGTCGACGCCGCCCTCGACGCCGGCGCCACCGCCCTCAAGCCCACCTCGAAGTCGCTGTGGGGCTACGGCGGCGTCGTTCAGGACCCGGAGGGCACGATCTGGAAGATCGCGACGTCGGCGAGGAAGGACACGGGCCCGGTCACCCGGGACTTCGACGAGCTCGTGCTCCTGCTGGGCGTCGAGGACGTGAAGGCCAGCAAGCAGTTCTACGTCGAGCAGGGCCTCACTGTGGGTAAGAGCTTCGGCGGCAAGTACGTTGAGTTCGCCACCGGGTCGGGTCCCGTCAAACTGGCTCTGTACAAGCGCAGTGCTCTCGCCAAGGACGCGGGTGTCCCCGCCGACGGCACCGGATCGCACCGGCTCGTGCTCTCCAGCGCCGCCGGCCCGTTCAGCGACCTCGACGGGTTCGTCTGGGAAACCACTGCCCCCTGACCGCCACCACCTGAGGCGGAGCAGGCACGGGCGGTCCGTAGCCAGGCGTGCAGGGCTCGCTCTCGACCCGGCCGGCGCTGGCCGGCGTCTCCATCAGGGTTGGTTCCTGGGCCCGGTGCTCGAATTGCGTGGTGATGCAGTGAGGTCGCAGTGAGGTCCTATCGCGCGGTCGGCCGGCAGCCGGTTTCAGTGGACTGGTCGTGCAGGTAGCGGGACTGTTCCAGAGGGGTGAGAGCGGTGTCGACGGCCTCGCAGATGTTGCGGATCGCGCGGGCCGGGTCGGGCAGGTCGACGTTCCACAACTCGGCGGAGCTGCCCGTGCCGAGGGCCAGGGTCCGTCCGTCCGGGCTGAACGCCACTGCTCCGGGCGAGCGGGTCGGCAGGGTGAGTCTGGTCTGGCTGGTGGCGAGGTCCCACAGCTGGACTCCTCTCACGCTGCTCGCGGCCAGGGTGCGCGCATCGGGGCTGAAAGCCAGCGACGCCACCTCACCGCTGACACTGAAGCTGTCTTGGAGCTGACCGGTGCGCGCGTCCCACGTCTCCACGAATCCGTTACTGCTGCTTGCGGTGGCCAGGGTGTGCCCGTCCGGGCTGAACGCTAGGGACAGCAGATTCCCGGTCCTCGGCTTGACGGTGCGCTGTGTGCGGCCGGTCGTGGCGTCGAGCAGTCTGACCTGATCGCCGCCGACGGCGAGTGTGCGGCCGTCAGGGGTGAACGCCACCGCCCTGACGGGTCGGTCGTGGCCGGTGTGGGCGGTGTGCAGGGCGCCGGTCGAAAGGTTCCACATCCGCACCGATCCCTTGCTGCCGACGAGGGCGAGCCGTGTTCCGTCGGGACTGAAGACGGCCTCCGTGCCGACGGCGCCCAGGGCACGGCTTCGGCGAAGGCGGCCCGTGGCGACCTCCCGGACCTCGATCACCCTGTTCATGGTGGCCGAGTTCCCGATGGCCCTGGCAGCCAGGGCGCGCCCGGTCGGGTCGAACCCCACGGCTCCGAGGCGGAGAACCGTGAAGGGCAGTTGCTCTCCTTCGAGTGCCGGGTCGGTGTCGAGCGCCAGGGCGGCTTCGCCATCGCCGGTCCCGGCATCCCAGAGCTCTACCGAGCCACGGCCGGGCGGCCCTCCGCGGACCGCGGCCACCGTGTGTCCGTCCGGACTGAAGGCCAGGTCGCCGATGTACGTGCCGGCAGGGCCGGGCAGAGTGGTCTGCGGGGGATCGGCGGGCAGGCGGTTGACCCGGATGGTGGGGCCCGAGTTGCTGCTGGTCACCAGGGTGCGGCCGTCAGAGTTCAGGGCCACTTTCATGCCCCCTCCGTGGTGACCGGCGGTCACGGTGGCCCGCGCCGTGCCGGAGGCGGTGTCCCACAGCCGCACCGTGTTCCCTGGGCCCGGGATGGCGAGGGTCCGCCCGTCGGGGGCGAAGGCCACCTCGTTCGACCCGATGAAACCGTCCCTGATGCTGAGCCGGACGATGCCGGTGGCCGCCTCCCGCAGTTGCACCGAACCGTCGGTGCGGACAGTCGCGTAGGTCCGGCCGTCAGGGCTGAGAGCCACCACCTTGCCGTCAATTCGGCCGTCGTGAGCGGTCCGGGTGCGGCCGGTGGCAACGTCCCACACCCGCACCAGTCCGCCGAGGCTCACCGCGGCGACGGTCCGTCCGTCAGGGCCGAAGGCGACCGCCTGCGGGTCGGGGTGGCCGGTGAAGCCGTGCCGCTTGCGGCCGGTGGCCACGTCCCACACCCGTACAGCCGTCGCGGAGGCGGCGGCCACGGTACGACCGTCAGGGCTGAAGGCGATCCCGCGTACCGCGCCGCCGGGGATGGTGAGGGTTCCGCGTTTCCTGCCGGTGACCGGATCCCACATGCGTATCACCCCGCCGGTGGCGACAGCGAGGGTGCGTCCGTCGGGGCTGAACGCCGTGACGTCGCCGGGGTCCTGGCCGGTGAACGTATGCCGGATGTCGCCTGCGGGCAGATTCCAGATCCGCACTTTGCCGTCCCTGCTTTGGGCGGCGAGGGTGTGGCCGTCCGGGCTGAGGGCGATGGAATCCACGGGTTCGGTGCCGCCGGTCAGGCGCTTGCGCAGCGGTAGCGCCGCGGCGGCATACAGGGCGGCGGTGGCTTCGCGGGTCGGGCTGGTCCGATAGGCATGGACAGCGAGCAGTGAGGCGAGGTCAGGGTCGGAGTCCAGCAGCGCACCGGACTGGGCGGCCAGTTGCCGGGACTGGGCCAGGTGCTGGGCGGTGACCGCGCTCTGCCACTGCCCCACAGCGAGGCCGGCCGCGACGAGGGCGAGGCAGAGGGCGCCGGTGACCGCGGTGAGCACCAGCCGGTACCGGCGACGGCCCTTCTGCTCGTGGTCGCGGCCGGCGTCGAGGAAGGCGTGCTCCAGGTCGGTCAGGTCCGTTTGCGGTGCGCCGCCGAAGTGTTCCTGGGCGGCGGCGAGCCGGCTTCCCCGGTACAAGGCGCCCTGTTCACGGCCCAGTTCCTGCCAGGCGTGGGCCGCGTCGGTCAGGTTCCGGTGCACACGCAGGCGTTCGCGGTCTTCCTCGATCCACCCGCGCAGCCGGGGCCAGGCCGTGATCAGGGCCTCGTGGGCCAGCTCAACCGTGTCGCCGTCCAGGGTGAGCAGCCGCGCCCCCGCGAGCGCCTCCACCACCTGGGCGGTGTCGTCCCGGCCGGTGCCGGGCAGCTCCGCGCGCTCGACGGGACGGCGGGTGTCGGGGGTGCCGTCACCGGGGGCGACCATGCGCAGCAACACCCGGCGGGCGGCAGCGGCCTGGCCCTCGGTGAACCGGCCGTAGACCTGCTCGGCGGTCTTGGCGATCGCGCCGTCCAGGCATCCGGCCGCCTCGTACCCCGCCATGGTCAGTGTCTTGCCGCGGCGGCGGCGCCAGGTCTCCAGCAACGCGTGGGACAGCAGCGGCAGCCCGCCCGGCGCTTCGGCGACCTCCTCGACCAGCCGGGCGGTGAGGGCGCGTTCCATGGTCAGACCGGCGGCCGTGGCCGGCTTGACGACGGCGTCGCGCAGTTCCGCCTGGCTCATCGCTCCGGCCAGGAGGTTGGCGTCGCGCAGTGCGTCGGCCAGGTCGCGGTGCTCGGCGCAGCGGCCGTAGAAGTCGCCGCGCACCGCCAACAGCACCCGCAGGCGGCTCTCGGGCTGCCGGGCTGTCAGCAGCAGATCGATGAAGCGGGCGCGCTCGGCCGCATCGTGGCAGAGGGTGAAGACCTCCTCGAACTGGTCGACGATCACGAAGGTGTCCGCTGCGGCGCTGCCGTCGTGGGGAGTCGCGGGTGTGAGGAGGGGCGCGTGGCTGCGGGCGGGGCGATCGCCGGGTGTCAGGATGCGGATCGCGGCCGGCCGCAGGCCCGGCTCCTGAGCGCGCCGGAGGACGGGTATCAGGCCGGCCCGCAGCAGGGAGGACTTGCCGCTGCCGGAGGGGCCGAAGACCGCGGCGAACCGCCGACGGCGCAGCAGGTCGACCAGGTCGGCGGTGAGCTGTTCCCGGCCGAAGAACAGGCCGCTGTCCCCGGTCTCGAACCGGGCCAGACCCCGGTACGGCGTGAGTGATCCGTCGTCGTCCCGGGAGCCGTCACCGGCGGACTCCTCCACCGCCTCCTTCCACCGGGCCTCCCATTCGGCCAGGTCTCCACCGCACGCCCCCACATAGGCCAGGGTCACCGGCAGCGTCGGCAACTGCTCGCCGGCCGCCGCCTGCGACAGCGTGGTCACCGAGTAGCCCGCCCGCTGGGCCAGCGACCGGTAGGTGATCCCGTCCGCCTCCGCCCTCAGCTTGCGTAACTCGAACGCGAACCGCTGCACCGGACCTGCCGCCGGATCCACCGGCACCTCACGACGCCCCGCCACACCTTCACCCCCTCCAGCCGCCCCTGCATCAGAGCGGACAGCCAGTCCCTGCGCCTCCATGACACCCGAAAGGCTCGCACCTCGTTTCATTGTTCGGCCGCCGGAACGGTACTGCCGAACAATGCTCCAGCCGCTGAACTCGGTGATGCGAGCAGCGCGGGGGACCGCTCTGCGGGAAACCCCCTGCTGGTCGTTGGCGACCAGCAGGGGGCGGCCGGCAAGCGCACCCAGCAGGTTCACGTCGCCCGTGGGAAGCCGCCTGCGTCCCTTCAAGTCAAGGCCCCGGAAGGAATGGATCAGTGCACAGGAGCCGAGCAGCCGGGCCAGACGCCGGCTGAGCGCCGGACACCGGTCGGCCGTGTCGGCCGTGTCGGCCGTGTCGTGGGGGAAAGCCGCCCTGCCGGACGACCAGCCGACGGATTCACCGACACAAGGGTGATCGCGGCGTAAGCCACCCCATCAGGCGCGTCTTGTCTTCCGCCGCCCTGGCCGCGCCTCCGTCGGCCGCATCGAACACCTCACCGAAGAGGACTCTGTCTACGCATGGGATCCCCACCCCTCGTCCCTGCTTCTCCCGATTGTTCACTGTCCATTACTTCGCGATTACTGGCCGTCATCACGACGGCCGGTCCGTCGCGGCTGGGCTGGCTGGACGCGTTGCGCGGCATCGCCGCACTCGTTGTGGTGTTCGACCACTCGTCGTACACCTTCATGGCGGACTTCCGGCGGGAGTTGATGCCGCAGTTCAACACCAGCCGCTACGGCATCATGGTGTTCTTCCTGGTGAGCGGCTACATCATCCCCTCGTCGCTGGAGCGCCGGGGCTGCGTTCGGACGTTCTGGATCGGACGGATCTTCCGTGTGTACCCGCTGTGGGCGGCTGTCGTCACTGTGCTTCTTGCCTTCAACCTCTTGGGCATTGCGGAGATGCGTGACTTCGGTCGGCAGAGCGCTGTCACCGTGGCTGTCGCCCACGCCACCATGCTCCAGGAGTTACTGGGGACACCCAATCTCCTGCTCGTCCTGTGGACGCTCTCCTACGAGATGTCCTTCTACTTGCTGGTCGTCGCTCTTTTCACGGTCCGCCTTCACCAGCGGTCTGCGGCGGTCGCCGTCATCTTGACCGTGCTTGCCGCTGTGAGCGTGACGGCAGGGGTAGTACTGCCGGCCTCTGCCCTGTCCGGCCTGGTCGGCACCGGCCCGCTGATCGCGTTTGCCTCGATCGCCATGGGGGTCGCCATCTGCTGTGCGAGCGCCAGGTCACCCGCGCTTCGCGGGTTCGGGGGCGTGTTGGGCGGGGTGCTGGCGCTCGTCCTGGTCCCGTTCAACGGCACGGTCCCGCTGTGGGAGTGCCTGGTGATCCTCGCCGTGATGTTCCTCGGCACGGCCGTCCACCGTGCCGAAAACGGTCAGAGCACCTGGCGCTGTGCGGCCGGCACTGCCGTCATGGTGGTCGCTTGTGCTGTGGGGAGTGCGTACTGGTACGGCGACGGTGACCACTTCACACGGCGCGGCTGGATCGTCGCATTCCTGCTGGCTGTGCTCACCTTCGGCGTCGGACTGTTGTCGCGCCGTCGGCGCGTACCGCGGATGCTGACCGGATGGGGAACGATCAGCTACTCGGTCTATTTGGTGCATCCGGTGCTGCTGGCGGTGATCGACCATACGATCGGTCGACGGCGGCAGGACAATCTTGCGCTCGAAGTCGCGTTCTTCACCGTGCTGCTGCCCCTGTGCCTGCTGACCCACCGTTACATCGAAGCGCCGAGCCAGACCTGGGGCCGCAGGTTGGCACGCCGCGTCCAGCCACCGTGACGAGCGCCCGTGCCGCACCGCCTGTTCGGTGCCTGGTGCTGGTCAGCGGTCGGCGCGGATCATCACGGTCACCAGGGATGGTGAATCCCCCAGACACCCACCGTGTGAGAACAGGCCGGGCGAATGAAATTGCGTGCCGGCTCCTGCTGTTGCTGCTGTAGCAACACCCTCGTGACCGGTGCCGAGCATATTGAGTAGTGGCTGCGTACCGCTCACGAGATGATCTGTCCTGTGACAGAGGCGGCAGGGTCAGATATCGACGACGACCATGAGTGGATTGAGGTTTTGGCGTGGGCTCAGGGCCTGATAGCGCCGGACCCCGCTGTGCGCGCGGCTGCCCTTGACCGTCACGCCAGAGCCCGCAGGGAGGCCGAGGCTGCGTTTGGCCGGTTGAACGAAGGCCGGTTCCCCATCAAGTGGTTGCGGTTCGGAGCCAGGTACCGGGCTTATGGCAAGGCCTGCGGCCGGTGCCTGCCGGGAGTGCTGTGGAGCGGGAGCAGGTACGCCCACGGGAGGATCAGCAGTTGGCCGCGGTTGCCCCTCGCGCTGCTCTTCCTGGAGTGGGAGGCACGCTATCCACAGGAGTGGACAGAGCACGCCAAGGGCTGGGGCACGAAACAAGCTCTGATCCGTGACCTGGCCGCCACCGACCACGATCAACATCTGAGTGCGAAACTTGTCGATCTGGTCGACCTCGCTGTCCGGCGGACCTACCGGTGCAAGGACCGTGAATACGTGCGTGTTGCCCGATCCGTGGACGGAGATGAGCTGCGAGACAGGCTCCGCAGGGCTCATCGCTCGGAGAGCCCTGCGGCACAGCTGCACGCAGAGTACGTACTCTGGCTCCTTGACCGTCCCGAGATACCGAACACGCGACATGTCTGGCGCACGTGGCTTTCCGGTGCCCGCACTTGATGACTCACGGCGCACGCTTTTGTGGCTCCGAGCTGCTGGGATGGGTCCGTGGTGTGCGTGGGCGTCCGCCGGTGTTCGTCGGCGTCGTCACGCAGTTGGACACACCACAACCTCCCGAGACGGAGCGAGCAGCGGGCATGATGGCCTCATGACAAAGCTGTCCGTGCGGTCGGTCCGGCGTGCCTCCTCTGGTTCGGTGCTGTCGTTGTGGTCACAGGACTCTGTGTTGTCGATCGGCTCAGTGGGATTGGTGCTGTCCGTGGGGTCCGTCGGTTCGGCCTTGTCGGTCGGCTCGATCGGAAGTGCCCTGTCGGTCGGCTCGATCGGTTCCGCCCTGTCGCTGATTTCAACCGGGTCGTGGCTGAGTACAGGATCGTTGTTTTCCGCGCAGTCGCGGTGGTCGGTGCTGTCCTGGCGTTCCTCTCGCGGTTTCCTGGCCGCGGGAGCGGTAGGGGCAGCGGCCGGAGGCGCCCTGTTGGTGGCCCAGATGCTGCACAGGGCCGAAACCGGCACCGAATAGCCTTGATCAGGTTGAGAGGATATTCCGCTCGGCGCTTCAGGCCGGAGTGAGTGCTTGGTCGCCGAGGCCGCACCCCGGCTCGTACCGCGTGCACGCGCCACCCCCGAGAACACCACCCCCGAAGCGGAGCCCGAGCCCGACGATGCGGAGAAGGCCGACGTCGCCACAGCACCGTGGCCCTGCGCTCGCTACCGAACTCCGGTGCGCAGCGGGGCCACGTCGGGTTCGGAGAGATGCGTCTGAGCGCCGCCCCGAGTTCCTGTGGAACCCACAAGTCACTGCCACTCACGACCGAGTGGCGGTCCCGCACCCCGCTTCGCCGGCCTCCCGCATGCGCGAGTCCATCGACTTGCTCCGGTCGTACGGGTCGACCTCGGGGCCGTCTCCCGAACCCGTGGCCGCGCGCTCGGCGTTGAACTCGGGCGTGAAATATCCGGTGAAGGTGTCGCAGCCGCCGTTGGTGGTGTCCACCTTGTAGGAGACGAGGGAGAACGTCCCCGGCTCGATGACCACCTTCGCCGGGTCGTCCCAGCTCATCACGACCTCGCGGCGCACGATGGTGCGCGCGACTTCGTCGCTTTCCCCGGCAGCGCGTACGACCGGGTAGACGTACGTGAGGTCGGTGGTCACCTCGAGGGCACCGCGCTTGCCTTCCCGGTACGTGATCCGCCCTCGTGTCTTGACCACGTTCCCGACGAGCCGCACCTTCGAGGTCTCGAACCGGCTGAACAGCAGCAGAGGATCGTTCTCCCGACTGGGCGCGCGGAACGCGGTCGCCAGGTAGTCCTGGACATCCTGCTGATGCGGATTGATCAGCGCGATCGCCTTCTTCGGCCGCTCCCCGCGCAGCACACCAGGATCCAGACTGGACGCGGCAAGGAAGTCCCGGGTCCGATCGAGTGCCTGCGCGACCTGCTCCTTGCTCATCCAGCCCGTCGCCCGTGCCGCAGGCAGGCCGATCCCTGCCGTCCCGTCGCCCCACCGCGCCGCAGGCGACCCCTTGAACGGCTGTGCCACTGTGGGGAGTTGGGCTGCCGCCTCGGTCGCCGGCGGTTGATCCGGGCGTTCGGACTCCGTGGCGAGCGGTGTGCTCTCGCCGCCTCCGCCTCCGAACCACCCGGCCACCCGGCCCGGATCCAGTGCCACGACCAGCAGGCCGAGCGCAACCAGCAGACCGACCGCGTACCAGCCCTTGCCCCGTCGCCGCCGGGCCGGCTGATGAGTCCGCCACCCCTCTGGCCGGCCGGGCTCCTCCCGCAGCCGCCGCGCCACCATCCGGGCCCGCGCCGACGGCTCCTCAGGCGCTCCCTGGGTTCCGGCCTCGGCTTCCCGTAGGAAGCGCTCCCACTCCTCGTCCGGTATGGACGCCTCGCCCTTGCCCACGATGCGCTCCCGCCCCTTCTCACGCACCCGGTCCCTCCAGGGCCGGTCATTTTCCGTGCATCATCACACAGCACAGCACCACCCTGGCCAAGGTCCCCCCATGGCCAACTCGGCCCTGGAACCACCTGGTTCAGCGGGAACCGTTCGTCACTCCCGTGATTGCGGTCTGGGCCGTCGAGCGCCGTGACCATCGATGCCATCGGCCCATGAAGGATCGATCGACAGAAAGGCGTCCCGGACTGGGGCGCCATTCTGTCGATCGTTGACCAAGGGCACAATGTGAACGGTTGAACCTGCTGGTTCGCGCAGGGTCATGGGGCACCAAGGGGGGATCGTGCCATTCTTCATACCAGTCATTCTCATCGGTGTCGGTGTGGCGACCGGCGGCAGCGGGGTCGCCCTCGGCGGCAAAGGCGCCCACGACCTCAAGCGTTCGAAGGATCGGCTCAAGGAGGCGGGCCAGGGCTACGAGCGACGCCTGGCCCAGGCCGAGGACGCACTGGCAGCGACGAACACGGCCCTCAAGGCACTGGGGGAGCAGCAGAGGCAAGCGCTCGTCGATGTCGTCGTACGCATGGGCGACTTCCTGCGTCGCCACGAGCGACAGGTGCGCGAGAGCGAGCGGCTGCTGGTGGAGGGCGTCGACGCCACCATGACCAAGATCTCCGGGCTTCGCGGCCTCGACGTCGACGCGGTGGCATGGATCGGCGGGGCTCTCGGATCCGCGGCGGCGGGAGCGGGCGCGGGCGCTGGGATCACGGCGGCAGCGAGCAGCTTCGGAGTCGCGAGCACCGGAGTGGCGATCTCCGGCTTGACGGGCGCCGCGGCCGAGAGTGCGACCCTCGCCTTCCTGGGCGGTGGGTCGCTTGCATCGGGTGGCGGCGGGATGGCCCTGGGAGCTACGGCGCTCAACTTCGTCACCATCGGTCCCGCGCTGCTCGTCGGTGGACTGGTGGTCAAGGGCCAGGGCGCGAAGGCGATGACCCGGGCGAGGGAGTTCGAGGCGAAGATCGCCGTGGCAATCGCTGAGCTTGACGAGACGGACGCCCGCCTGAAGGGCGTCGACGCCCGCGCCGCGGAGCTGCGCGAGCTTCTCACGGAGCTCACCTTCCGAGCGCTCGAGGCGCTGGAGCTCCTGGAGTCCGAGCCGTTCGATCCGCCGAGGCACGCCGCGCGCTTCCAGCGGGCCATGACACTGGTCATGGCGGTCCGCGACGTGGCGGCGACTCCGATTGTCGACACCGAAGGCAAGTTGGACGAGCGCAGCGCAAACCTCACCATCCGGTACAGACCCTTGATTGAGGAGGCTCAAGATGCCTGACCAACCCAAGGTGCATGCAGGCAAGGTCGTCAACGCGGCTAAGGGCCCCATTCGGGCGATGGACGGCTTCGCTGCGCTGAACCAGATTGTCGAAGCCGCCCGTGAGTGCATCCACATCCACGAGGTTGAGAGCACCAAGAGAGCCCGGATGGAGACCTACGAAGCCACGGAGGTCGCTCGGATCCGGGCCGCTGAAGCCGTCCTCAAGGACTACTTCGCACAGGCATTCGCGGAACGACGCAACATCTACGAGGAGATGTTCGCCCGGCTGGACAGGGCACTCGACGAGGGCAACGGCGAAGTGCTGCACACCGTCGTGCGTGGGATCGTCGACATCGCCAAGAGCTCACCGCTCGCGGACATCGGAAACCTCTCTCAGGTCCGGGCGGCACTGGACGACCCGGATCAAGTATGGGAGCTGTGACCGCAACGCGTTCGGAGATGACACCGCCGCCGGGACACGAGCTGGTCCGGCGGCGGCGCAGGGCGGAGAACCGCGCCTCGCGCGGGCTTTGACGGGAGACGGCCCAGAAACGGGACTAGGCTTCTGAACTGCGGCTATCTCAGTACCCGAAGAAGTGATTCGCAGGTTCAAGAAGTGATTCGCAGGTTCGCTGACCTGGGCCTGCCTAGGCGATCAACGCCGTGACCTGCGGTCGAGCGGTCAGTGGTTGTCAGCGTTGGTCGCCGTTGTGCGGCCCCGGACGGCCCAGGGACGGCCCAGGGACGGCCCAGAGACGGCCCGGCCGCGCGCCTGTGTCGTCGCCGGTTCGCGCAGTCTTGAATCTGTGGCTCTTCCTTACCGGATCGAGCCTGAGGTCACTCTGTGTGAGTCGAACGCCCGCAGCCCAGGTCGGCCGTGCATCGGCGTCCATGCTCTTCCTGCCCCGTCCGTAGAGACATCGCGGCAAAATGCGCGAGGATAGCTGAAAAGGCTGTTTTGGTATATGCCAAGGAGCCACAGGTGGACGCCTCGGACGAACTTCTTCGAAGGGCTGGCCCGTCGGCTCTTCTGACGCTGGACGGTGTCATGCGCGGCCTCAACGCCGCGATGGCCACGGCGCTGGGCAGGCCGGCGGAGCAGTGCCTGGGGCATGACTTCTGTGATCTGTGGCCTGCAAGCCGACATCTCTGTGCCGATAGTCTGATCCACGCCGCCGGGACGAGCACGACCGCGATGCGGGTGCTGGAGTTCCCCGGGCAAGGCGGAGTACCCGTTGCCTGCTTGATCGAGGCGCGGCAGGTGAAGGATTCCGCCGGTGGCGAGCAGCTGGTCTGGGTGCACGCGCTGGATGCGCGAAACGACCTGGCCAGCCTGCTGATTCCCTTCCGGCTGGCCACCGAGGCCGCCGACCTCGGCCTGTGGATGTATGCACCCCATCGGGACCAGCTGGAGTGGCTCGGTGGCGCACCCGTCGTGGCCGCGCTTTTCCCGGATTCCACTGCGCCGCTTTCCAGAGTGATCTCGGCAGTGCACCCGGACGACCGGGAGGCCTTCCGGCAGCTCCTGCGCTCGGCCCCCATCCAGCAGTCCTCCTGGATGAGGTTGCGATACCTCACCCAGCACGACGGCTGGCACCAACTGGCCGCTCAGACCCGTCGGCTCCAGCTGGGGTATGGCGGCCCCGAACGGATCTTCGGGGTGGTCCGCGACGACACCAAACAGGAGAAGCGCAAGCAGAAGGCGCAGGCCGCACTGGCTGCCGAGCGACAGCGCGCCAAGGACATCGCCGACTTCTCCTCCGCCTTGATCATCGCAGCCTCGGAGCAGGAGTTGCAGCAGGTCGTCCTGACCAGGCTCGCCGCGACCTTTGGCGCCAGCGGCGCCTTGCTCGCACTCGTCGATGACAGCCGCCTGGGCTGCGCCACCGATGCTGGGATAGCCATGCGCGAGGTCCAGGCCCTGCACGGCCTGCGGCTGGGCCATCCGAGTCCGCTGCCTGAGGCGATCCGCACCGGCCGGCCGCAGTTCATCCCCGACCGGAAGGACCACATCCGCCGCTGGCCGCACGGCCCATTTCCGCGGCTCGACCGGCTCGGCTCCGACTATGCCTTCTCGATCACCCCCCTCAGCGAGACCGGCGATCAACCGCTCGGGGCGTGGGTGATGACCTACCACCGCGGATACCAGCCGTCCTTGGACGAGCGGACCCTCATGGGCACGCTGGCCGACCTGGCAGGCCAGGCGCTGCGGCGCATCAGGTTGCAGCAGGCGCGAGTCGAGCTGGCCACGGCGCTGCAGCAGACCATGCTCCCCACGCTGCCCGAGCACCTCCCGGGTCTGGAGGTCGCCGCCCGCTACCGGCCCAGCCGGGACGGGCTGGACATCGGCGGAGACTGGTACGACGCCTTCGTGATGCCCGACGGCGCGATCGCCCTGGAGATCGGCGACGTTCAGGGGCACGACGTGGACGCTGCCGCCTTCATGGGACAGGTCCGCTTGTCCATGCGCGCGATCGCCGCCCAGGAACCGGATCCCGGAATCGTGCTGACCCGCACCAACGAGCTGCTGACCACAATGGATACCGCTCGATTCGCCAGCTGCACCATGTTGTGTCTCGAGTCGCGCGATGGACAGGTCACCGGCACCAGCGCCGGCCATGTGCCGTTGCTGTGCGCACACAGGGACGGCAGCCACGATGTCCGTGAGCTGCCGGGCGGGCCGGTCCTGGGCGTCGTGCCCGGCATCAAATACCGCGAGGAGCCCTTCACCCTGGACGAGGACAGCGCGCTGGTCATGGTCACCGACGGCGTGGTCGAAGGACCAGGCCTGACGCTGGACGCCGGACTGGAACGAGCCGGAACAGTGGCTGCCCAAGCCGTCCACGACGGACTGAACGCCGAGGAGACCGCCGACCGCATCCTCGACGCCGCGATCGCGGTCGACCACCTCGACGACGTGGCCTTGCTGGTCATCCGACGCACATGACAACGCCCGCGTCGCGCTTCGGCGCCGAACTGGGCAAGGGAGCGACCATGCTGCGGGCCCAGTTGACCGGCCGTGTCTGCCACCGCGTGAACGACGAAGTCTCCGCCAAGATGGCGCTGGGCGACATCGCCCCCGAAGCCGTCTCCGCCGCGTGCGCCATCGCTCCCGAACGGCCCGGCCTGGCCGTGGCCGGTGACACCTCCGGCGGCTCCGGGGCTCATCCCTCCTGACCGGTCAGGAGGCCAGCCAGAAGGAGAACGCCATCTTCACCCGCCCCACTCCGCCCCCACTGCCCGCTCGTTGATGTCAGACGTGGATGTCAAAGGGCACCTACCAAGATTGGTAGGTGCCCTTTCCCTTGTGCCCCCGGCAGGATTCGAACCTGCGACACCCGCTTTAGGAGTTTTCCTTGGGCGGGGCTGTGACCTGCGTAAACGTCGCCTGTTGGGTATCTGGCCTGGGAAAACTCCCCTCCGTACTTCTCACGTGTTCACGGCGTTTCCCGGCCTCATGTGTGCTGAATCCGTTCTGCTAGTACTCCAGTTGTAGATCGCGATCTTCATGCCTGAGTGGCTTGTCGCTGGTAGTGGCTGTCCTGGGATCGGGCCTGGTGGCGGCGTCGCCA